>JAUXDO010000018.1 GCA_030618315.1 Candidatus Peregrinibacteria bacterium
CATCCTTTGTATCTAAAAAAGGATCGCCTAAATTGTAAGAATAAGCGGAGCTTATTAAGGCAAAGGAAAAGGCAAAGGCAAGAACAGTATTTATCCTCCAAGTCTTAATACTCCTAATAGTCTTAATAATCTTACCAAATACTGTGGTGACTTTCAGGGAGGGGCGAAGTTTCCTGAGAGCCATAGGTTTAGTTGTTAGAATAATATAATTATATTATGAATAAATTTAGAAGCAACAAATCCGTGCTTACAATCCTCCAATTCCATGTATACGTATATAAAGTTCAAATAAACCGATTTTGAATCTTTTATCCAAATCACTTACCTGATTTATATTTGTTATTACCTTGAACAACATTGAACGAGGAACTGTGGATGAATTATCATACTCATCATACTGTTCTTTGTTTATGAAGTTCATAACATAATACAGAAGTCCGAATCTACCTGTCTTATATTCAGTTTCATCTTTATATTCACTGCTGATAACGCCTGTAAAATAATAAAGCATTCTATCTAAATCTAAATTTGATGAAGCGCTGTATTCCGGTTCGCTTTGGACAAATGAGCCGATAGATGCAGCTTCCCTTTTGTCATCATCAAGGCATTCAATCATGATTTCTATTCCTTCTTTTTCATTAACTGAGCCTTCTTCGCCAAGGAAAACTTCACCCGGCTTTGAATACAATCCCCAATCTTCTTCAGTTGGATTTGTGACTTTTGATACACGTAATTTTACAACCTGATAGCTACTGCATTTGTCGTAGCTTACTATTAGTTGTTTCTCATTTGTTTCGCCTAATAACTCACCACCACCCCAAAGTTGGAATGTCTTGCCTTCATCAACAGATGGGCCGTCCCAATACCATTTGATTTTGCTATCCGGATGCAATTGATAATGCAGATTAATGCCATCATCGTAGGCAAAAATCGGGATATCTGTCGGGCTTCCTTCTGTACTTACCATGTCGTATGGCGTGTGAATTGTTGTCCAAAATTTTACAAATTGACCGGTGTAGTCACCATCCATACCTTCTTCAGTTTTGATTGATATATCTTTTATCAATCCGGTATAAACCAATTTATCATCGGTACTTTCAGCACGATTGTGCTTTAGAATTTGAGTTTGTAATTCACCACCATTTAAAAATCCCATCTCAACAATATTAACAAGTTTTCCCTGCTGATTGATTTCGATGCTGATTGGCAGATCATTACCAAGCGTAACTTCATCTTCTGTATCAACAACCGCCGATGGTGATGCACTGCTTATACTTGGATAATTTATATTATCTATTTGATGGTCATCGACATAAATCTGCGCAAATGAGGCACTGGATGGAGATTGATTTGAATAATACTGAAAAACGTAATTTCCTTCATAACTTTTTTGGAATAAATCATGAATAACTGTTAGATCTGTTCCAAATGCGCCTAAATAACCGCCATATGAGTCAATAAAAATACTATGATCTTCTGTCAGAATATTGTTCGGTTTTAATGGATATAACTGCTGAAGCGGATGTCCAACTACGAATGCTGTATATCCATTGTCAGATAAGCTTTTTACGGCATTTTTGAAATTCTGATTATATTCGTCATTATAAAATTGTGTTCCGTTAATGATCAGAACAATTTTTTCCGGGCTACCGCTTGAAGATGATGAAGCTAAGCTGGCAATCTTTGCAAATCCATATGCGCTATCAATTTTACTTGATCCAAATGTTAAGTCATCAATCATTGCATCTGTAACATTGCTTAGATTTACATCCTTAGAACTGTCATCTCCAAATGAATTTAATGTAATGTTTATATTTACTCCCTGATCCTTGTAATACTGTATTAGATTTTTTAAATTGCCTTTAATTATTGATTCATACTGCGCAGTATTTCCACTTTTATCCAGTAATATTTTCAAATCAATTGCACTTTTTGTTGAAGATGGAGGCAATAACAGCGTTGCGCCCATATTTCTTTCTCCTAATTCATTCACTGAAAAATGCCTTGCGTACAATTTATCGTTATTCCCGCTAATCGTCATACTTAATTTAACCTGAGGAAACGCACTTGTATCGATATCTTTTACTGAGACATTAAAATCAGTACCCGCTTTCACAACCACAATTGTAATTAGAGTGAATATTATTACTAATCCGATGTTTTTTATACTTCGTATTTTCATAGCGGTTAGCGGTTAGCTGGTAGCGGTTAGCTTTATATGGAAGGAATGGAGCATTTTTTGTAATTCTGACATATTTAATGATAAATCGTTTAATTTTTTGCTCGTAATATATTCAAAATCTTCGGATAAAATTAATTGCGTTTCCAGTTCAGCCAATGACCCTTTTGAAATTAGAATATAACGAGCAAATTCTTTATCTGACCCTCTTTGACTACCTTCAGCAATATTTGAAGGTACTGAAACTGAAGCCCTTCTAATTTGAGATGTTATGCCATACTGCTCTTCTTTTGGAAAACTTTTTGTTATTAGAAAAATTTTCTTTGCTAATTCCATTCCCTTGCTCCAAACCTGTAATTTTTTAAATGGTAATTTAATCATATTTATATAGCGGTTAGTATTATTAGCGGTTAGTAGCTAGCGGTTAGCGGTTAGCTTTTTGAGCTACCCGCTAGTCGCTAAACGCTAGCCGCTATTTATGGATATTTCCGTCACTAAAGTGTACAAAATTTAATCCAGGCATAATTCCCTCTTCTGTTTGGCGCTGTACTTTTACACGCTGATATAAACCTGTTGGTGTTGCTCCTATTACATCAATTGTCTGCATCATACTCGGCAACATCACTGGTGTTGTTTGGTTAAACGCGGAGAGTTTAAAGTGTGTAGGTATGTTATCCAGCGTTTGAAAATGAATAATATAATTATATTCAAGTGGCTGGAAGCCATATACACGAAGCTGGTTTTTGTAATTTGTTGAATATCCTCCTAATTGAACCTGAATGCTCTGACCTTCTGCTTCAAACGTATTTCCACTTGTGTCCCTTGTGTTAATTACTATTCTATTTACGGATGACTGCTCACCATTTTTAAGTCTTTCAAAATCTGCAAAGTCTACCCCATTGCCTTCTTTTGGAAAAATTAAAACTTCAAATACCAAATCTGAATTTTCGCTGTTCTGATTGTATTCAAAAGATATTTCATTGAAATTATCTTCCATTTTTGTCTCCCGAATAACAAAACCTCTGGCTTTTCGCGGTTCTAATCCATAATATGCCTTTTGGTCCATTGTCTGACCATCTGAAAGATATGCGCCACTTGTTACAATTTTGTTGTTTGGATTAAAAGCATCAGCTACGTTTAAATCTGACCCGCTAAGGCTCATATGTCTTTTTACATAAAAGGATTCGGCTCCCTCATTATATTCCAGGTTATCGTATACTGAGTTGTTATCAGCCTGATCTTCAGAAATAAATTTTAAATTTCTTTGTGCCGGATCGATTTCCCCAGCTATGCCAAATGAACTTTCAATTGCACCTTCAGCAGAATACAAAGCCTGCGCTGAAGTAATCACATCCGCATTTACGGAAATTTCCTGAAACAACAGAGAAAAATCTATTAGAATCAAACTGTATATCGCCAATGCTATAGAAACGAGAATTGCGTACATAATTTGTTAGTAGCGGTTAGTATTATTAGCGGTTAGCAGGTAGCGGTTAGCGGTTAGCTTTTTGAGCTACCCGCTAGTCGCTAAACGCTAGCCGCTATAATATATTAATAATTTTATCAGTACTAAAAGTTAGTGTTGTTAATGTATGTTCATCATCTTTATATTGAAAATCGAGCTCGATTTTAGTATTTCCAATTGATCCCTCAATCGCATTTGTTAGGTTAAAATCTGCATCACCTTCTGCGAATGATTCGAAAGTACTTCCTGAAACTAAATATATTTTTCCAAAAGGCGGTGTAAATATTATATAAGCTGAATCAACCGATTTTGATGATGAATTAATAATTCTTATTTCTTTTAAATAAACGACAGATGTCGGAATTTCTTTCTCTATTTGATATAACTTATTGGCAATTTGACCTAAGCCATTTGATGCACCTGCTCGCATCTCAATATAATTATATGGTGACTGATTGCCATATTCGTCGTAAGTCCTAAAATACAAAGCATAATGGCTAGGCAGTAATTCCGGGTTTGTTAAATCACCTTCAGATAATGCAGTAATTGATTTGCCGGCAAGGCTATATCCGATGTTGGTGATTAAATCTGTTTTTACCTGCCTGACTGTTTTTCTTATTGCTATGTCTGACTGCAATGAAGTAACAAAAGGTGAAGATAGCGCCAGTAAAATAAACATTATTGCCATAACAATTAATATTTCAATCATTGTAAACCCTTTGCTGTTTAATGCGGATGTTTTAATGAAAATTATATTAAATGATATTTTTTTGAATCTGGCAAACGATATTCTTGAACAAAAAATTGCCTAATAAATGTTAAGTTTCTTTTTGTTTTATGTACTAAATATCAAATTAGTCAGCTGGCATAAAGCTTAAACCATCATCAATATCACCAGCTACATCCTGAATATGGGTTTGCTTACGATTAGTTGACCACAGACAATATCCATATTTTCCATCTTCTCCCTGGTCATAGCTTCCTTTTCCGTCATATGTATCGTTTAAATCCGGATCTGTTTGATTTTCCAAAAGTGCACATAATTTCCATCCGTTACTATTGGCACCATATCTGTAAACATATAATACGTCTTTTTCGCTGATTATTCCTTCTTTTGGATCTTCAGCTAATTTTATTAAACCTTCTCCAACAACGTATTGAGCTTCACCAAAACATTTCATAAGCCCTTTATATTCTGTAACACTCGCACAATCGGAAAGTCTTTCTTTTACCTTTCTGTTCATCATGCTGTCACTTGGTGGTTCACCATAAGAAGATGTGAATTGCTCAAGAAGAGCTCCCACTTGTTTCATATCATTTTTTCTTTCAATATCACGAGCTTTTGAACCTCCTTGTGAAAATAGGTAATTCGCGGAAGCTGCGACAAGTACAGCCATAATTACAATTACCACTAATAGTTCTACAAATGTAAAACCGGACCGATTGTCTTTAAGTTGTTTTAAGTATTTATTCATTTTTATAATGGTTATATTGTAAGCTGTTATTTAATATTGTACCTTTCTTTTCTTGTTTTTAATAATTATTTTACACAAGACTTTGTGCATTGTTATAGAATGTAATAATCGCACTTCCTATCGCATAAGCTATAAATACTGCGAACAAGACAATTATTGCATAAAAAATGATGCTGAATCCTTTTATAGCACGCTCTAATCTAATCACAAATAATTCATCTAAGTCATTTCTCACATCCATTAATGTTTCTCCCAGACTTGCTGTAGCGCCACCCACTTTTGCAGCCTGAACAATTGTTGGTATTAGATAATCATGCCCCGCTTTATTTTCTCTAATAATTGCTTCAAATAAATCATCACCACCCTGCATGCCTACTACAATATTTTCATATGTTTTTATCATGCAAACATTTTTACTTTGCTTAATTATAATTTGCATAGACTTAATAATATCTACACTTTTTGTAAGCAATGTTGATAATAAGTATGAAAACTGAGCTGTATAAAAAGTTCTTAATGTTTTTCCGAGAATCGGCATATGCAAAATAAAATCATGCCACCACCAGCGAACTTTTTCATTACTTGTTGTAAAATAATAAAAACTTGCAACAGTAAAACCAATAGCTATTAATATGTATATTCCATATGCTACAAAAAAGTCTGATGTCTGCAATAAAGAATTCATAGCCCATGGTATCTCTAGCTCTTCGCCAAAAAGAGCTTTGAATTGTGGTATTACAAATATAACCACAACAACAGCCACAATACAGATCATAATTAATGTTGAGACTCTTTTAATTAGAACCGATTGGAACTTTTCTGATAAAGCCATTTGCTTCTTTTTTTCTGCTACATAATCCTTTAAATAACTTCCTAGATTAGATGATGTCTCACCTGCCTCAATAATTCCTAAAAACTCTTCGTCAAAATATTGCGGATAAATACTAAACACTTCCACCTGACTTGCGAATGGCTTTTCCATTCTTTCAACCAGTTTTTGAATTACTTTTTTTAAAGTTTTATTGTCTTCATTTTCTCCGATAAATTCCAAAGTATTTTTCAATGTACGCCCGCGTGAAATAGAATTTCCAATCATTTTTATCAATCTCATAATATCCTTTCTTGGAACCTGAGAAAATTTACTAAAAAAATCTATACTTTGTAGTTTCGTCCAAATCGAATCTCTGCGCGCATCAGTGATATCAGTCACTTCAGCCCTGAATCCTTCCTGTTTCAAAATTAATATTGCTTCTTCCGGAGTACCGGCTTTAATCTCAATTTTCTTATTATTTCCAAACGCATCCGATGCTGTAATTGTAAATATGTACATGTTTTTTTAGTTAGTAGTAACTCTAGGGTTAGTGGGTAGCGGTTAGTGGGTAGCGGGTAGCTTAATGTGCTAACCGCTAACCGCTATTAATTACCGTCTTTCAATTGCCTGGAATATAGTCGGTTTTGTGTAATACTTACCCTCATTAACAGATTTATATGAGCTGTATCTTGTTAATAAATCCAGTTCTTTTAATATTTCCTCATCCTGCTCCAGACTTGCATATGCAGCTAATTGCGGTTTTACATATTTACTCCATTTAACTGCGGAATCATTAAAGAATGCATGATATCCCAAGTATCCAACAAATATAATTGAAAGAAGTATAGTAATGTTTCGAATTATTTTAATCATTATTTTTCAAATTATTAATTAAGTAGTTGTATTAGGAATCCAGATCTTCGGCTTCTCCAATTAAATGATACGCATATACAGAGAAATTACCTTTGTAAATACCCTGCCCTTCTTCAATTTCTAACGTCATTATATCCATAATACGCTGTGATCTTCTTATAGATTCAATAAAACCCATAACCTGAGCAAGACTTGATTCTACTGAGAATGAGTATTCATACACATCTGCAACTCCAAGTAATTCATCATAATAAAATTGTGTTTCCGGCACTAAGCGTATTCCGATGGAATTAACAATAACGCTACTATTTTTTGCCATGCTTTCAATCATGGAAATAATTTCTTCCGCCTTTTCATCAGCACTTGGTACAGCAGAATATACTATGTTGATTTTTTCTGCCAAGGCGACCCTATCCTTATCCAACTTCTCAAGAAACACATTATTCTGTTCCTCCATTTGAATAACAAGCTCCTGCTCACTAATGTCATTCTTTAGCTGGTCGATTTTTTCAAAGAATGCAGATCCGTTTTTCCATATGACTAGCAGTACGATGATCAGAACAATGGTCAGAATTAAATTTGTACGCTCCGTTGCGGAATTACGTCTTTTAATGTGAGTCAGAGCATCAAGAACATTCGATGATGCATCTGGCTTTAACTTTAAAATAAATTTTGTAATTCTTGAATCTGAACCAAGTTTTTTTTCACAGAATGAATGAATCTTTCCGTGTATTCGGCCCAGCCCCTTTAGCTCTTCAGATTCTTTGTTTGGGATTTCAAAATCCGGGAAATTGTTATTATCAACCATAATATATTAGTTGTTAGTTGTTAGTTATTAGTTGTTGGATACTATTGTAAATAGTAAAACTTAAGCTTCCATATCCAATAGCAGATCTCAGCTCTGGTTACTTTTTGGTTAGGTTTTAATTTATTTTCATTCTCTATTAAAAATGCCTTACTAAAGAATCCATTATCAATTGCTACTCGGACAATAGGATAGATATCGTCCTGAGGTGTTATATCTTCAAATGGTAAAATTATTGGTCTTCTCTCGTCTTCTTCATTTTCTGTATTTTCCTGATCCATGCCTTCTGACGCATCACTTTCAGCAAACTGATTTTCCGGCAATTCTTCAAAGATTTTAAGTATAGTTTTTAATGCTTCTATCCTTGTAATTGATTGATCCGGATGAAATTTTGAAGCTTCATCCCCCTCCGCTATGCCCATTTTATTTGCAAGCTGAATATACTGGTAATGCCAATCTTTTTCAGATAAATCAACATATTTTTCATATTCTTCTATTGATATTGTGTCATTTGATAAAAATTCAAATAATGCGACCTTAAAAAATTCCGCACGATTGATTGACTTATCCGGCCTAAAAAATGCATCCGGATATCCTTCTATACTACCTGCCAATGTTAAATCCCTGATTGCCTGTGAATAATATAAATGCGGACCTACATCCGGATATGGCATTGGGTTCTGCCAAAATATCGGATCTAATTTATACTGCAAAACAAGTGAATAAACTTCCTCAATATTAAAACCTCCCCACCTGTTCTTTTTCTTTCGTACTGTGCGCTGTGCGCCCGATGGTATCTGAACCTCAGTAAACATCCTTGGGACGACCGTATTATCATCAAGTGCGTTTTTATCGTACCCCTTGTCTTTAAAACTTTTTAAAACCCTTCCTAGCGATGCATAATCAATTGATTCAACAGGCATTGTAATTAAACCTTTATTATTTACCTGAAATTTTGTTACGTGAGTATCGTTTGGAAGCAGTCTTCTCAAATCATCCAAAACCTGACTAAAATTAAATACCAGATATGGATTTTCAAGTTCTTCGTCTTCAAACGCATTAGTCACATTTTTTCTTGCCTCGAGAACGATATTAAGCGCATATAGCCCGTCACGATACTTATTTATCTGCTCAAGTAAATCTTTTTTGTCCTCCTGAACAGCTCTAAGTTCTTCTATTTTTGAATCACTTTTTTCAAATTCAATATTCAGAGGTCTCATGACTCCAATGCGAAAAACTGCATATCCAAGAACAAATATTACTATTAATGAGCTTAGAATAATCGTTGTTACTTTTGATTGTTTAGCTTCTGTCATTATTTATTAATTAATGGTTAAAGACTGGCTGTTTTGTAACTACTAGGAACTGTGTTACGCAACGTATAAGTTGTTATATATGATGCACGAATATTTTTATGAGCCATTAGATCACCTTCTTCAACGCTGGTATCTCCAAATGGATATCTATGACGTACCCGAATGTACAATTTTATATATGGCTGTAAATCACTATCTCCACTTACTCTTGGATCTTTTGGGATTTCAATGTCGAAGTCTTCTACAACTGTTTCTGAAGTGTGAATTGGGAACTCTGCTCCATTGCTGAATTTAATCATCAGCCTTGCTATATCACTATTTTCACCGGATGACTCGTAGTCACTGCGGAAAATTGTAAAATACTGTGTCTCTGCCCTGTCTGTAAAAATTGATATTGAATCTACCTCATCCTGCACTCCCTCTTCTGGATTTTCGCTATCGTATTCGCTATTGTCTGCATTAGTTTCATCGTAATTAATTGCAAAGCCGGAACGTATCAATCCTGGAATTCCGCTATTTAGCACTGCACTCGCTTCGAAATTAATATCTTTTTTGTAACGAATGACTTCTTTGAAGTGATAAACAGAAAATAAATTATTCATTAGTATCGCCGATATGATTCCAAAGAATCCAATTACAATTATTAGCTCTATCAATGTAAAACCTCCGTTGATTTTAGATTTAAGATTAGTGATTAGCGATTTGAGATTTATATAATAAAATTAACTTTTGAGATCTTATAGCGATTAGTAGCTAGCGGTTAGCGGTTAGCTTTTAAGCTACCCGCTAGTCGCTAAACGCTAACCGCTGTTATCATATTATTGAGTTGTTTGCGCTAAATATGTGCTATAAGAAATAATCTCTTTGCCAATACTGCAATCTGTTACATCACCCCATCTAACTGAAGAATAAACCTCCTTAATACTCTCTCCATCTCCCAAAAGGCTGATTGTTCGGCAGTATGTTGTGTTAGGCTCCTCGTTCATAAATATTTCTTCATTATCCCCTTCAATTAACTGATAGGCATCCCCGCTTTTTTTAAAAACAAAATTTCCTTTTTTACTGCCAATTGATGTAAGAAAACCAGTTTCTCTATTTCTGTTAACAGCGGTCTGACGGATCTGTTTTACTAACTCAATTCCTTCTACGGCTAAAAAATGAGCACGGGTCCGCACAATCTGCTCATTTGTCTTTAAAAGTAAAAAGTTAACCGTAGCCCAGGTCAATGCAATAAAAATACCAACGATACTAAAAGTTATTAAACTTTCTACGAATGTAAAACCGGATTTATTGCCAATGGTTTTCCGCATATTTAACATAATATTTTACGCGGGGAGGGGGTTTTAACTTAAAGGTTATTATTTTAGACTATTTTTAGAATTTTGTCAAGGGTATTTTGTGGTGGTGAAAAAGAGTAAATACTTTTTTGTAAATACTACTAAATTAATTATTTTTTATTCTTCCTCTTTTTGTAGACTATGACAAAAGGAAAAGGTAAGGACAATGGATAGCATTATAAATAATCTCATATGTGATAATTAATATATTATCTGTTTATAATGTATAGTTGCAAAAATATAATTTACCTAAAAAAAATAATAAATCCATTAAAGAGCGAATTTCATCTCGCCCCCAAAAATAAGGGTGGTTAAAATAATAAAACTAAAATAGAAAATAACCGGAGCCAATATTGTTCCTAATATAATTAATATATAGCCTCTTTTTGAGTATATTTTATAAAGAATAATTTGAATGATGATTGATACAAGCAAAAGTAATATTGTTAAACGAACCTGATCAGGACGCCATATCGATATTGTTTCAGTTATATAAAAAAATAATAAATAAAGTATTAACTGAATCTTAAGAGCAATTGTATATTTTATTCTTGTAATCAGCTTCATAACAAATGCCACAAAGGCTGACATCATAAGTATCATTGGTAAAAACATAAGAATAGTAGGAAGCATTACTTCGGTAAATATTATTCCATCATTACTCTTTTTTTCACCCTTGGGCGGCAAGCCAACTATAAAATGTCTTTCAATCAATCTATCTGTCGTTTCCATTAATAATGTACCTTCTACAAGGTAACCCTCATAATTCAAATCAAATTTTCCAAGGACGATTCTTCCCTTAAAATATTCTGATGCACTATCGGGTGTTGTTGCAGTATCTGCCCAATACTTCCTATCCAATGGGTGCAACTCCCCATCTATAATAACTTTCGACCCTCCCATTAAATCGATATCACCAATGTCAATAATCAGTTCATCATGCGAATTTACCATTTTAGCGTTTTTTATAACAGCCTTTGATATTTTTTTATACGACTCCTGAGCAATAAACGCATCTTTGTCTTTCTGTGTAATTTCATTATGTTCCGCATCAACATCAGGTAATGCATGAATAACAAGTTGATATGGGCTTCCATAGACAGTTTTGTAACCTGAAAAATCTCGTGTATGTATTGTGCTGGTTAATAGGTCAACATCTATGTGTATATACTCATCTGAATATATTTCATTAAGATCATAACTTCTACTAATTGTTACGTCATTATGAATTCTGATTACATATGCAAAAAGCAGAACAAGAAGCACAAACAATATAAAAAATGCTGGTATTTTATCCTTTTTTGACCAAAACAAGGATGGACTTTTGACCATTAGTTTTTTTAGAAAATTTGTGAAGGATGTCGGTATTTTCATGTAATTTAATATTTATAATATGGAATTAATAATATGTTTTTATTGTATCATTAAAAGCTAAACCATCCACTAATCTTAGCGCCTATTGAACTTGTAATTTCTTTTGTTTTTTTAGCCGCCTTATTAACTGCGTCTTTAGTGTCACTATAAGCTTCTGTTATTTCAGCCTTGACCTTATCAACTGTTTCTACAACAAATGTCTTTGTTTCATTATATGTTTCCACAATTTCAGTTTTTACCTCATTAATCTTTTCCTTTGTTTCCTCTTTTACTTCGTAAGTAATAATCTGAATTTCGTCAATGATAGTGTGAGCACAATATTCTGTACCTGAACACGTAATTCTTGAAGCTTTATTGGTTATATCTCCTTCTCCATTTCCCCATCTACCATAAGGCACAATGTCATATGTAAAATGTCCAGCATAGTCATCCGGACTTTGCATATTGAATGTGCCGTAATTTGTTGGATTTGTAACAAGATTCTCATCTGAGTCATACACAGCTTCTGATAACTTATCCGGACTAATCATTTTTTTGTTATTTAAATTTTCCAATCCGATTCTATGAAAAACTGATTTTGAATCACTCATCTGTGTCCATCCTAAGTCAATAGCCTTTTTGTATGTAGGCGGAGACTGCATGTTATTATTTCGGTTTGCATTATCTTCCTTACTAGGTATCTCATTATTCATAAATTGTTTTAAAATATCCATAACTATAGCAGACGTAACGCCATCGTCGTCATCATCGTCATCCTCTTCATCTCCTAATTCATCAACAGATTTTCTATCACACACACCCGCTCTAAATGCACTTGATCCACAACGAACAAGATATGACTCTAATCCATAATTTTTAGCTAATAATGACCTGTAAGTAGCCAATGTAGCGTCAAAATATGCTTTTAATTTTACATATGTTCCTGCTGGAAAAGCCGTACAAGATGCACTGGAGCTTAAATTCTTACAACCTCTAACGGATACAATTAATCTATGTGGATAATCATACTTAACCTCTGAATTATTTTGTGAATCTTTATAGGAATCCCAATTGGCACCAGTGTCATCCTTAAAAATTCCATGCCCAACACCAGAATCCTCAGAATAAGGTAATCCATTAACAAAAGTATTATCCACATCATCTTGATAAACCACTCCACCCCCGTAATCTCCCTCATCTTCATCAATCACAAAACTGTAAGGAATATATTTAATTTCACCATTATAAGTAACTTCCTGCCAAAGTGATGAGTATCCATAAAAAGTTCCCAATACAGGACCTCCTGTTGTTGTTACCTGCGTACCGGAAACGTCATGACAACTTGATTGCGATGGTGAATCGCAGATTATTGTTGGGGTGACTGTTATGTTTTCTGTTCCACTAAATGAATCTTGTTCAGGATAAGCTGTTGTTGGATATGTTGGATTTGTGGAATATGTTGGACTAGTTTGTGTTTTAGAAAAGGTTGATTCTCCTGCACTGTATTCAATTCCATCAATTATTATTGTGTCATTGGTCATATATCCTTCATCCGCCATGACAGACAGGTATACATTCAGAAAATTCTGACCTACTAATAATGTCAGTATAAAAACAAATGTCAGTGATAATATTCTAAATAATCTCATATGTGATGATTAATAGACTATTTCTTTTGTTTTTGTTTGCAGGTATATTGTAGCAGTTTTTTGCTCTAAACAGACATTACCGCGTTATCCACCTCTTCAAGTGTAGTCAAACCCTGTAAAACCAAAATATACCCGTATTGCTGAATAGTCAGCATTCCGTTTTTTTCTGCTATTTCCTGAATCTTATCTTCATTCCCCTGTTCAAAGTTGATTATATGGCGGATATCGTCGTCGACTTGCATGATTTCAAAAATACCAACACGTCCTTTATAACCTGTTCCACTGCATGTTTTACATGTTTCACCATTACCATATGGCGCGAATATTTTTGAGTTCTTTTTAGCATCTTCATACATTTCTTTTACAGGTTTTGAAGCATTCTTAAATGTATCGTCAATTGTCTTACTCATATCCTTTGCATCCGGATGTTCCCGACGGCAATCCTGGCATACTTTTCGTATAAGACGCTGTGCCACAACAAATTTAAGAGAGGAGCTAATAAAATAATGCGGTACACCCATCTGTAATAGACGTGTAATGGATGATGCTGCTGTATTTGTATGAAGAGTTGAAAATACCAGGTGACCTGTATTTGATGCCTCAAATGCTTTTAGCGCGGTTTCTTCATCACGCATTTCTCCTACCATTATTATATCCGGATCCTGACGCAGAATTACACGCAAACCGGCAGCAAAGTCGTAACCAATTCTGTGGAACATTTGTGACTGATTTACAAGCGGAATTTCTGCTTCGATTGGATCTTCTAATGTAATAATATTTATTCCTACACGATCAATTTCCTGAAGCAGTGCGTAAAGAGTTGTTGTTTTACCGCTTCCTGTCGGACCGGTTACACAAATAAATCCGTGCGGGTATTTAATTGCTTTTTCAAAAAGGTCAACACAATACGGAAGAATCCCAAGATTATACAAATCACATTTTTCTACATCAGCCATTTGTCTTAATACAATTTTTTCTTCCTGCGCATTACGAATTGTATTTGGCATAAAAGAAAGACGGAAGTTATAGAGCTTTCCTTCTGACTCAAATGAAATACGACCATCCTGAGGCAATCGCCTTTCGTCAATTTTTAACCCGGCATCAAGTTTTAATTTATTTACTATTCCTCTATACAGCATAATATCGTCGTGGAAACTTTCATCAAAGCATTTACCATCAACACGAAAGCGTAATTTAAACCCCATTTGACCTTGTTTATCTACAGCCAGATCTATATGAATATCTGATGCATCACGCTTAATACATTCTGTGAGTGTGTTAAAAACAAAGGCATTTGCATCTGCGGCCTGAACATCATCTGAATCAACAATTTCGATTTTACTTTTTACCGTTGTCTTTCCCAAATTACTCTTCGCACTTTTAATAAGATCATCATCATTCTCTTTTATATAATTAAAAGTAACGTGAGACATTATTAATACAGGAGTTTTTCTAAATTTTTCTTTTTTAAGTTCAGTAAAATCTTTATGAAGAGGATCTAAGCAAATTAGTTTTTCTCCACCTGAATCTTTGATCAAATATGCGCCATATTTATATGCATCACCATTTTTGAATAACTCATGCTCAACTAGCGGTATTTCTTCCTGATGAGCAAAAAAGTCATGATTTGTAAGATAGGCAATTAATTTTCCTACCTTTTCCATTAATCCTGGATTTTCTCTTATTAAAACACGCAATGCTGAAAATCCGCCATCCTTTGCTTTTTCTTCCAATGCTTTTACATCATCTTCAGATAAAAAACTATTTTCTTTCAGATAGTTAATTACTTTTGAACTTGTATCGGAAGAGTAATAAAATGTTTCACTCATGATTACTGCTTAATGATATATTTATACTACATTAATATTGTTAATTTTTCTTAAAATTGTATTCCTGCTTTTGGAATAATATGGTTTTCTAATACGCATCCAGAATTTCTCCTGTAGCTGGATTAACCTGTCTCCATATTGTGTAATCATCCGGTATCTCGGTATCCCCGGGAGCCGGCACTATATATTTACGCATATCTTCGATAATGTGTTCTGACGGTCTGTTAAGTTCATATTCTTCAGATTGATCGTCAAAAAATTCAAGTAACGGTTCACGTTGCCAATATGAATTTTTTGCAATTACATCACCAAGTATACGTAACTGTCTTTTGCTAATTCCGCTAAAAAAATTCTCTCGTGCAAGCAACATCACTTCAAGATCAGTCACTTCACCATCTACAAATATATTTCTGGCATCAATACGAACCGAAGTAATATCGTTATAATTTGCGGAGCTTGATGTTGCGTATTTTATATCTGCTTTGATATATACATTGCCAGTTGTATAAATACGAGACTGACCACCGCTAAAAATAACCACATCATCATCCGCATCTCCTCCAATATAAATATCACCTGTGTTATTCCAGATAATATCGTCTCCTAGTTCAACCGTTCCAGTTAGATTTGCAGATAATTCATCAGTTCTTACCTTTCCGAACTTTTCTTTCTTTATCAAATCTTCATCGTAATTTCGTGGATTATTTTCACGGTCATATACGTCTCCTCTTTGCAGAAATGGAAACTCCGTACCTGTTACATACCAATCATCACAATTTGCTTCACTATCCTGCCCACAACTTGTTTTCATTTCATCGACACCTGTATTTCCGAAAATCATATACTCGGCATTGAATTCTCCTGGCGGAGTATATTCAAATGATGATGTTGGGTGGTTTTCTTTTA
>JAUXDO010000072.1 GCA_030618315.1 Candidatus Peregrinibacteria bacterium
GCAAAAACTAATCAGGATGTGCATTTTATGTATATCAATTATTTTGCTGAGCCATATAAATTCACACATATTTCCTTTTCAGATTTGCTTGATGAAGATTATGTCGATAAGCAAGGAAATCCAATAGATTTTACAGATAAAATCGTACTTATCGGACCAACTGCTATTGATTTACAGGATGACTATCTTTCACCGGTAAGCCGTGGTGTACGTATGCCCGGTGTGGAAATTCATGCAAATGCGGTACAGACTATTGTTGAAGATGAGTTTCTTAGAGATCAGTCTGTAATGAGCTTTTGGATTACTTTACTCGGATTACTGTTTATAAATCTTCTGCTTTTTTCATTTTTCAAAGTCCGTTATGCATTACCTTTTGTTGTTTTGGAGATTTTTGGAGTGATTGTTGCCGGGATAGTCGGGTATGAATCCAGAATATTTATAAATGTGATTTATCCGATAATCATAATCCTATTCAGTTTTATGGGCGCGTATCTGCTTAGATTTATTATGGAGCAGAAGGACAGGAAATTTATTGAGGGAGCGTTTGGACATTATGTTAATAAAGACGTAGTTAAGCAGATAATCAGGGACCCGCATATGCTGGAACTCGGTGGAGCAAAACGGGATATTACGATTTTCTTTTCTGATATTGCAGGCTTTACAACTATTTCTGAAAAGATGGAACCGGTTGAACTCGTAAAATTCCTAAATGAATATCTGCAGAATATGACAGAAGTAATTTTGGATAAACAGGGTACTTTGGATAAATATGAAGGAGACGCGATTATGGCTTTTTGGAACGCACCAATTGCGCAACACGACCATGCACTTCATACATGTATGGCGGCGATTGAAAATCAAAACAGACTTAGCGAACTGCGGAAGAAATGGGCAAAAGAGGGAAGGCCTGAAGTTAGAATCAGAATTGGAATTAATACCGGTGATGCTGTTGTGGGTAATATGGGTTCGGAGAATAGATTTGATTACACCGCCATGGGAGATAATGTGAATCTTGCTTCCAGACTTGAGGGAACTAATAAACAATATGGTACGGAGATTATTATCTCAGAGTTTACTTACGAGCAAGTTAAGAATAATTTGATATGCCGTGAGCTGGATTTGATTCGTGTTAAAGGTAAAAATGAGCCAGTGAGGATTTATGAACTAATAACTGAAAAATCGAAAATCGAAAATCGAAAATCGAAAGAATTATTAGAAAAAATTAAGAGTTTTGAGGGAGCGCTTGGTGCTTACAGGCAAAAGAATTTCCTCGCTGCGAAACAGGCATTCGAGAATATTAAAGATGATAAACCGTCAGAGGTTTTTGCGAAAAGATGTGAGGAGTTTATTAAGAATCCTCCGTCAGAGGGGTGGGATGGGGTTTGGATTTTTGATACAAAATAGCGGTTAGCGACTAGCGACTAGCGGTTAGCTTAAAAAGCTATTCGCGAACCGCTAACTACTAACCGCTAATTCAATAAGCCATCCAATACACCGCAAATGCGATTGAAACTATAAACACATTCCAGAGCATCAGTTTGTAATTCCTTTTATATGGTGACGGGGTTTTTCGCGATTTGATAAAGTAGGCTGTTACGTCGTAGAAATATGTGGAGAGGACCAGAATCAGTATATAAAGAACAACTGATTGATCTGAATAAAATGCGCAATCCGGCATCGCAACCATTCCAACATAATAGGCGACACTTGTTACTATTATAAGATGGGTGATTTGATCAAGAAGATATAGATGTAGTCTGTATTTTGGATATTTTTTGTCTAAAGTTATTTTTGTCTGGTCGATTATATTGTGTGTAACAAATATTATCCCGATTGCTATCCATACTTTTGTCAGATGGAGAAATGGATAAAGTATGATTATAAGAGTTGCTACGTGCACCAGACAATGCAAAAGAACACCCAAATAGCTTTTTTTCTTAAGCTTAACCAATGCATTTGGCTGGAGAGGATAATCCGCAAGGAAATGTATGAGGATAAAATGTAGGAGTAGATTCATCATTGATTATCGTTTATCGTAAAGCGTATATCGATGCTCGTTTCGCCTGTCGTAGGTCGTTTTTCGTTACGACATACGTTAATCGACCTACGATACGAGCTTCGACATACGTAAGACGATAACCGAAATTAAGATATAGCATTTGCTCTTTTAACAACTTCATAGCTAACAATAGAAGCTATACTTGGGTTTGTTTGCAAAAGATTTTTGAAATCATCCTTATTCAGAGTCAGAACTTCAGCATCAGTAACTGTTTTTAATGTAGCATTTCTTGGTTCGTCGGAAACAAGTGCCATTTCACCGAAAAACTGACCGTCGGTAAGAGTAGCCAGAATTGTATTATCCCTTAAAACCTGAACCTGACCGCGTTTTAGAATGTACATTATATCGCCTGGATCACCTTTTTCGAAAATCACATGGTCGGCAGCAAAGTACTCCATCTGGATTTTACCAATAATAGCTTCCAGATCCTCACCTCCTAGTTCTGCAAAGAATGGTATGTTTTTTAATATTTCTTGCATTTTTATTTTTTATTATTTTATAACGATATTATAATACTATAATAAAAAATAAATTCCAAATCTCAAGCACTAAATTCCAAACAAATTTCAATGTTCAAAATACAATAAACAAACCGCACCCCGAAGGCGGACAAGCGCTTGTCCGCCTTCGGGGGTTGTAATTAATTATAATATATTCCGTATCACGTTTGAATTTTGATTATTGTAATTTGTACTTTGTTTGGAATTTAGGATTTGTATACTGGAATTTTAGTGATAGGTGTCTTGACTTTCTTAAAAAAGTGTGAAATGATTAGAAAACTGAGTGTAATACCGTTTTTTCGTGTGCGCATGCGCTCCCCATCTTTCATTCTCCGCCGCGGCGGATGGGAACTAGTCATGAGGGGATAGAAAAGAATTTAATAAGAAAAGAAAACATACCATTTAACCAATCAATTACGTGAAAAATATCGTTGTCACAGGTGCCAGAGTGCACAATTTAAAAAATATTAACGTTGAAATACCGCGCGAAAAACTTGTTGTGATTACCGGCCTTTCCGGTTCAGGTAAATCGTCACTTGCTTTTGATACTATTTATGCGGAGGGGCAGAGAAGATATGTTGAGAGCTTGAGCACATATGCTCGTCAGTTTTTGCAATTAATGGAAAAACCGGATGTGGATTCCATTGAAGGACTTTCCCCGGCAATTTCTATCGACCAAAAAACTGCGAGCAGGAATCCTAGATCGACTGTTGGTACGGTAACTGAGATATATGATTATTTAAGATTACTTTTTGCAAAAATCGGTCATCCTCATTGTCCTGAATGTGGCAGTGATATTTGTAAACTATCCTCCAGTCAGGTTGTGGATATGGTAGCCGATATGCCCGAAGATAAGCGGATAATGATACTCGCCCCTATAATTCGTGATAGAAAAGGTGAGCATTTAAAAGCTTTGGATAAGATTCGGAAAGAAGGTTTTGTTCGCTTAAGAGTCGACGGTGAAATCGTCAACATTAATGAGGACATTGAACTGGATTCTAAAAAGAAACACACAATTGAAATTGTTGTTGATAGGCTTGTTATTAAGAATTTTAAAAAGAAAACTGTTAAATTAAAATCAGGACAGGAAATTGAGGAACCAAATGAGGATAGATCTCGTCTTTCCGACTCTATTGAAACTGCTTTGAAGCATGGAGAAGGTGTAATGACTATTTTGGATGCTGATACCGATGAAGAACATGCTTTTTCCGAACATTATGCCTGTGATACACATGGAGTTATTTCCCTGCCGGAGATTTTGCCACGCTCTTTTAGCTTCAATTCCCCACACGGGGCATGTCCGGACTGTCATGGTCTTGGAACTAAATTAAAGATAAACTCAAAATTGGTTATTCCTAATCCACGACTGACGATTGCTGAAGGGGCTATTATTCCCTGGTCTATGTCTTCGATGAGATTAAATTGGTATAACAATTTACTGAGAGAGGTTGGTAAAAAATATGGATTTGATATCAATACTCCTGTTGGACAACTCACCGAAAAACAGATTGAGATTATTCTGAATGGGACCGGAACGGATAAATACCGTGCTCAGTACAATGGCCAGCATTCAAGCTATGAATGCGATACTACATATGAAGGTGTAATTCCGAATTTAGAGCGCCGTTACCACGAAAGTGATTCTGATTATATTCGAAAGAATATTGAAAAGTTTATGGAAATTACATTATGTGAAACTTGTGAGGGGAAACGTTTGCGTCCCGAAATTCTTGCGATTACCGTTCTCGAAAAATCAATTATTGATGCGACTGAGATGTCTATTGAGGATGCTGAAGATTTCTTTAAAAAACTGATTCCGACTAAAAAAGAAAAACTTCTTTCTGATAATGAATATACAATTGCCAGGCTTATTATTCAGGAAGTTATGAACCGTCTTAAGTTTTTGAAAAATGTAGGCCTTGGATATTTGACTATGAACAGAACTGCCAATACTCTTTCCGGTGGTGAAGCACAGCGTATCAGACTGGCTACACAAATCGGATCATCTCTTCAGGGAGTGCTTTATGTGTTGGATGAGCCTTCAATCGGTCTTCATCAAAGAGACAATGCCCGTTTAATCAGAACTCTGGAACAATTACGTGACTTAGGGAACACAGTTATTGTCGTTGAACACGATGAGGATACGATCAGAAAAGCGGATTATGTTCTGGATATCGGTCCTGGCGCAGGTAAGCATGGCGGAGAAGTAATCTTTTCCGGATCAGCAAAGGAAATTGAGAAAAATAAGAACTCTCTTACCGGTCAATATCTTTCAGGAAAAAAGGAAATACCCATTCCTAAAGAAAGACGTAAAGGAAGCGGAAAATTTTTAGAGATCAAGGGTGCGACAGAGCATAATCTGAAAAATGTCGATGTAAAAATTCCTCTCAACACATTTGTGGGAATTTCCGGTGTTTCAGGCTCAGGCAAATCATCATTGATAAATTACACTCTTTGTCCGGTACTCAATACTAAGCTTAATCGTGCCAAGCAGAGATCCGGAAAATTCAAAGAGATCACCGGTACTGAGCATCTGGATAAAATTATTAATATCGATCAATCCCCTATTGGAAGGACTCCACGAAGTAACCCAGCAACGTATACCGGAGTGTTTTCTGATATTAGAGAGCTTTTTGCTTCCACAACCGAGGCTAAATTGCGTGGTTACAGGGATGGTCGATTCAGCTTTAATGTAAAAGGCGGACGATGTGAATCTTGTGCGGGTGAAGGTATGGTAAAAATTGAAATGCACTTTCTGCCTGATGTTTACGTTCCTTGTGAAGTTTGCAGAGGCAAAAGATATAATGCGGAGACATTGGAGATTACATGGCATGGAAAAAGCATAGCCGATGTTCTTAGTATGACCGTTGAAGAAGCTCATGAGTTCTTTGAAGCAATTCCTCAGATCAATAATAAATTGGGGACACTAAACAGTGTTGGACTTGGTTATATTATGCTCGGCCAAAGTGCCATTACACTTTCCGGTGGTGAAGCCCAGCGTGTAAAGCTTTCCACCGAACTTGCCAAAAGATCGACTGGTAATACTATTTATGTATTGGATGAACCGACTACAGGCCTTCATTTTGATGATGTAAAAAAACTCCTTGGAGTACTTCAGGCATTGGTGGATAAGGGGAATACCGTGGTAACAATTGAGCATAATCTGGATGTGATAAAATCCGTCGACTATATAATCGATTTAGGACCGGAAGGCGGTGATGAAGGCGGTGAAGTTCTTTGTACCGGCACACCTGAGGAAGTTGCTAAGTGTAAGCATAGTTATACTGGACAGTGGCTGGGGAAGATATTATAACTGTTTGAGTACAAACGTGGGGATGCCTTCGGCGTAGGGCTGTTTGAGTACAAACGTAGGGCTGTCCTGGTTACAGGACGTGGTCTTATTTTATTATGATCAATTGTATTACTAATAACACTAAAATAGGTCCACGCGAGTAATCTCGTAGCCCTACACGATCCGCCGCGGCGGACT
>JAUXDO010000103.1 GCA_030618315.1 Candidatus Peregrinibacteria bacterium
AGTGAATGAACAAGTTGTTCATACTATCCCCACTTCTGACATGATTTTAAAAGATGGCGATATTTTAACTATTGATTGTGGAGTTTTATATAAAGATCTATACACAGATGCCTGTAGGACATATCTTGTAGGAGAAGTTAATTCAAATGTTAAAGAATTTGTCCAAACTACAAAAAAAGCTTTGGATAATGCAATCGAGCAGGTACGCCCAGGTAATCATATTGGCGATATATCTTTTGCTATCCAGGAAACTCTCGTTAATCAGGGCTACAGTCCTGTAATCGAATGTACAGGGCATGGAGTAGGTCGTAATTTGCATGAAGAGCCGGAAATTCTTAATGTTGGAGAAAAAGGAGCTGGTCCGGAAATAAAAGAGGGGATGGTTTTTGCAATTGAACCAATATCCACAATGGGTGCAGGTAATATAACTACAGCAGAGGATGGCTGGACAGTTATTACTGCAGATAAATCGCTCTCAGCGCACTTTGAGCACACCGTTATAGTTACAGAAGACGGTTATGAGGTGATTGTGTAGATTCTATTGTTCCGTTTCTTTGGTGCCCCGCCCTGGCGGGGTTGCATAAAGAACGGGTGAAAGGCACGTCCGCTAACGTTCAAGTTTATGTGAAGTGCATAAAATACGTACCTTTATTATATCAGAATAGGGTATTTTAGGCATTTGAGCGGAGCAATTAGTATAATTGTCCGCACTAATTGCGTAGCCATATAAACTTTGTTGTACGTCGTATTCTTATGGAAACTCAATCTAAACAGAAATTTTAGCACTTTTACTCAATCTAGCATTCAGCCATATATTTGAGAATGCGACCCTAATATTACAAAAATAACCTCCTGTTTTCCAATTTCTTTATAAACAGCACGGTAGTCACCAGTTATGTTAATACTTCTGTATCCCTGATATTTACCAGTAAGCGCATGATTATTTAATTCCTGTAAAAACGGATCTTCGCAAAATAAAACCAGTTTTTCTTTGACCGCTTTCTTCAGTTTATCCGGTAACTTCCTGTAAGCTTTTACAAAGCTTTTATGTAAGTGGTATTTCATTAAATTTCAGCATTATCCAGATAATTAATCATATCTTCACTATTACTTAAAGTGGGGGATATATTTTTACCTTCTTTTATATCTTTTTCTATCTTGCTTAGTTCTTTCTCCAAAGCCTTACTCATGGGTATAGCAGGTTCCATGCTGAAATTAACAGCTTTATCCCTGATAAACTGACGTAAAAAAGCATTGATAAGCGTTCCTAATGGAAATCCCATCTTTTTCGCAAGCTTTTGAGCTTTTTCCTTAATTTCCCTCTCGGTTTTTACGCTCATTACTGTTGTAGACATGTTATAGTAGTTAATAATAATTCTAACCAAAGTATATACTAGGTAGTTTTAAAAGTCAAGCTTGACATTTGTGATAAAAAGAGTATAATAAATTACCTTATTTTAATTAAATTTTGATAATATGAAAATACCAATAAATCAAATTGATACAAATGACAAAGGAAGAATATTAGCAGTTCAGCCAATACTTGAGGAATATTTTAGAAAAATTGGTAAAAATCATCCAGTAGAAGAAGCAAGGGGTGAAATATTATTTAGATCTATGGATATATGTAATAATGATCTTAGTCTTCTTGACGCAAATGGATTACCACTTGATAAGAAGCAATTCAGATTACTTGAACGAAGAATATCAAGATTTTTATCACTTGCTGATATTGATTTAACTCTATTTGAATCTACAGAGATAGACCCTAAAGACTTAGTTGAAATTCGAGGACAAGTAGAGAGTAGAGTTAATAATAAAACTTCAGAGAGAGGTGCATTAGAAAATGTTTTTGATTCTAATGATGAAATTATTGGTCAATACATTTCTCAACTTGAAGATGCATTTGCAAGGCTTGGAACATCAAGTGATAATTTGCTTCATAACAATTCTTCGCTTAAGAGCAAAAGACATGCTGAAGTGCTTCAGGTTTGTTTTTCTGTTGCACGTGACATGATACTTGTTATAGGTCCAGAAAAATACAATGAGGTAAGGTTAAAAATAGGATTAGTATTATTTCAAAAATACAGTGCAGAAGAAGTTATAAGTTCTGCTTCTAATGTATTGGCACAGAACGAGCAAAATAATAACCCTAGGGGGTTTTGGAATCAACTGCCACGTGTATGGGTTGAGGAACTTATGATTCTTGCAAAAAATCCTGAAATTGTTCAGCAAATATGTGATTATAAAGGCTATACACATAAAAAAAGTGTTAGAAAGCATATAGATTTTTTCAATAAGCAAAAAGAAGGTAAAAAAAAGCTGAAAAAGAAAATGACTCAAGTTGAGTATTTTGAGGCAAATGTTAAAGATAATGATTTTACAGATCCAACTTGTGCATTTACTATGCTTGAAAGACAACAGGATATTAAGCTTCCATTAATTCAATATAGTAAAAATTATTCAAGTTTTGAGATCGCAGACATGCAACAGCTAAGAAGGCAGTTTTTTAGTGGATTTAATAAGGAACGTGCATTGCGTGCAATTCGTAATTTCTGTGCAGTATTATCAAATTATGATGAAGCTTTTAGAGAGTGTCATAATAATGCAGTACTAAAAAAGAGCTCTGTTGCTAGTCAGAGTACGTTGAATTCAGCAAGGGCTGCATTAAAGGATTCTGTAAGGCTTCTTAAGGAAAAGAAGATTGAGCCAATAAGACAAAATGATTCATCACTTACCTTTGTTGTAAAAGCTGATTTTGGTAATGGGGATGGTGAGCCATATGTTGATGTTTTTGCAAATAAGCCACCAAGAATTATCAGTAAAAATGTAAATAGCGATGATATATCTGAAACCTTTAGTGGCATAGAGGGGTTAAGAGATAAGATTGGTATGGTGTTGCAAATGTTTAAGGATATGGAATCTAGAATTGAAGAATCTAAAAATACTCTTTCCGAAAAACAACTTTATGCAGATTATGCAGTTATTAAATATTGTATATCGGTATACAAAAGCTTATATGCGGATATCAAAAATGAAAATAATTAATAGACAATCAAAATTGAATTAGGGTTTTATAAAAGTGCTAAAATTTATCCTTAATTAAAAAGAGTTTTCATAAGAATATGTCGTACAACGTTTCGGTATATGGGAAGTGCATAAAATACATACCGTATTATACATCAATAGGGTATTTTAGGCATTTGGACCGAAACGTTTGTTAAAATATCCCGTCGGAGGAACAAGCGTGGAGTCGTATATACCGTGTTATGGGATGTACCGCAAATTTGGTCTTTAATCTGGGAATTATTTTGGTTCACCTGCTTCGCCTGAAGCCTGATTCTTTCTGGCTTGAGTAAGTTTTCTTTTTGCTTCTATGGGTGCATTTTGTATTCTTTGAAAACCATATCTCATTGATGCGCCAATACCAGGATTAGGAACGTGGTTTAGGTTATAAATTACTCTTCCATCATTTTCTGTTCTCAATTTTTTTCCAAGTTCATATATACCATGATTTGCTAAAATTCTTACAAGCTCAGCTGGCTTACGACCGAATACACCACCAACTTTTGTACGCAGTGTTTTTGATTCCGAAATGCTAATTTCCATTCCACTGTCTAATTGATCATTTGGATTAATACGAACAATTATTCCATCTTTTTCAAAACAAGCACCATTTTCTGCTGTTAAGGAGTCATTTTCAATTTGTTTATACCCTTCATTCCTAAAGAAATGACCCATCTTACTAGATGCATCTAATACAATCTCCTCTTCATCAATTAATTCGGGATCATCTGTGATTGGTGTATTTTCATATGAGTTCATAATTTGTTTTTTATTTTTTAAGCATGCTCATTATAATTATAACATATTTTATGATAAAAAACAATCTTATAACTCAAAATAATTCCATCTAAATAGGAAAGAAATTTGCGGTATTTACCATAACGTTTCGGTATAAGTGAAGTTTACCAATGTTATAATTAATCCTCAACGTTGGAAAATTTGGGTGAGTGTATTTTACTCACCGAAATTTAAATCAAATAAGGTAAAATACCGAACCAC
>JAUXDO010000050.1 GCA_030618315.1 Candidatus Peregrinibacteria bacterium
GGGCGGATTTTCTCGTAGAGAAAATCCGCCCTCTCCCTGCAAAATTGCTGTCATTCCGAGCGAAGTTTACGTAGTCGAGGAATCCCTCTTATTATTTCCAAGTTTCCAAGTTTCCAAACTTGTTGTATCTTTGTAGCAACATGAATAAAAAAGTTTTACTAACAATTCTCGATGGGTTTGGTGAAGGTCCGGATGAGCCTGATAATGCTATTAAATTGGCTCATACGCCGAATATTGATAAACTTCGGTCAAAGTATCCATTTGGGCTTTTAAAGTCTAGTGGTGAGGCTGTTGGGTTAGGTGAGGGAACGATGGGTGGATCTGAAGTCGGTCATTTTACAATTGGTGCAGGCAGAATCGTTCCTCAGTTTCTTTTGGATATCGACAATAGCATTGATGATGGGTCATTTTACAAAAAAAACCCGCTTGTTGACGTGTTTAATTATGTAAAAAAATCCGATAAATCTTTACATTTAATGGGGATGATATCTGATAAAGGTGTTCACTCACATATTGATCATTTGCTTACCTTACTTGACTGGTCTGCGAAGGAAAAGTTGGAAAAGGTTTATATCCATTGTATTACAGATGGCAGAGATGTTGAGGAGAGAAGTGCAACTCGTTATTTGAAATTGATTGAAATGAAACTCAA
Source organism: Candidatus Peregrinibacteria bacterium (assembly GCA_030618315.1). Taxonomy (GTDB): domain Bacteria; phylum Patescibacteriota; class Gracilibacteria; order UM-FILTER-43-11; family UM-FILTER-43-11; genus JAFGCT01. The sequence continues at coordinate 653 of JAUXDO010000050.1, forward strand.
AGATTTGGGAATTGGAAAAATTGCAACAATTATTGGCCGATATTATTCAATGGATCGTGATACTAATTGGGATAGGACAGAAAAAGGTTATCGATTAATGACATCAGGAGAAGGGGATAAGTTTGATGATTATTCGTCTGCAATCGACCACTTCTATAAATCCGATTCCGATTTAACCGATTATTATCTGCCTCCAATCGTTTTGGATGAGTCCGGACTTGTAAAAGAGGGTGATGGGGTTATCTTTTTTAACTTCCGTACCGATCGTACACGTCAGATAACTTCCGCATTTGTAGATCCGGATTTTGATAAATTTGATCGTAATGTCACTAATCTAAAATTTGTTTGCATGGGGCCTTACTCAGAAAATGCTCCGGTTGTATTTAAAGTTCCCGAAATAAAAAATAATTTGGCCAGTTGGTTATCCAGTCACAATAAAACTCAGCTTAGATGTGCTGAAACGGAAAAATATGCACATGTTACATTCTTTTTTAATTCCCAAATTGAACATCCGGTGGAAGGTGAGGAAAGAATACTTGTTCAATCTCCAAAAGTTCCAAGTTATGCCGATCAGCCAGAAATGTCAGCACCGGAAGTAACGAGAAAAGTTGTTTCAGCTCTTGCGAGCGCAAAGCATGACGTAATTATTGTTAATTATGCCAATTGTGATCTTGTTGGGCATTCCGGCGACTTAGATGCCACAATTTTGGCAGTTGAGGCAGTAGATAAAGCTGTAGGTGAATTGTATAATCAGGCAAAGATTTCCGGTTATACAATGTTGCTCACCGCAGATCATGGTAATGCTGATGATATGAAGTATCCCGATGGTTCAGATAAACCAGCACATTCTATGAATCCTGTAATATTTTTAGTGGCTGACAGAAGTGGTGAAATTAAATCAGTTCAAAATGGTGGTTTATGCCAAATAGCGCCGACGATTTTGGAAATACTTGGATTGCCGAAGCCGGAGGAGATGGAGTGTGAATCACTTATCTGAACCGCTGATTTACGCTGATTTCACTGAATTTCACTGATTACTGATTCGTAGGGACGCGCCATGGCGCGTCCCTACGTTTGTGAATAATTAAATTGTTATTGCCAAATAACAAATCAACGTAATCAACGTAATCAGTGTCAGTGAAATCATTTAAATCCGTAATGTGTTATTGTTTGTAGCTTTGCTCGTGCGTATTGTGCTATTAAGGGGTATATGGTTCAGACAGTTATTTCTTCTTCGTTTTCTTAGCTGCCATACCTTTTCCTTTCTCAATAATCATCATTGCGATTTTAATCGGTTGCCAGAGGTAATGATTGATTAAATCAACAGTGTCTTTTGCTTTGCTGGTCACCTTATTAATGTTGCGTAAAATTTTAACCAGGTGGTATACAGCAATAACCAGGAATAACAACAAAAGACCGCCACCGATTGATAGCACCAGATATAAAATGTCTAAAGGAGTTGAGTACATTTCGAACATAATTTTTTGTTTTTAGTTTATTTCTTGTTTATTTTAGCACATTTTGTTCATGCTACAAAGTCGGATTTATTTCTTTTTCCTGAAAAAACTTCCTGTGAATATTCTTCTTTCGATTGCATCAAGAAAAGGATTAGTAATATGTTTATCAATTTTTTTGGCAATACTATCCACAGTTTCTTTTAATGGACTTTGTTGCTTTTTTTCATCTGTTTTTCCTGATTCATCAATTTCTGCAAGACCAGTATCTTCATATGTACAAAAGTTGATTAATCTTTGAATTGCTAGACGACTGACAAAAAAATCGTCCACATTACCTTTTTCAGCTCTATCTTTTTTGAACTCAAGAAAATCAATAAGCTGTTCACGAGTCATTTCTGCGCAAATTCCAATATCTTCCAATTGTTTTTTAGTAATTTTCTGAAGTAATAAATTGTCGAAAAATAAACCATTATCTGCGCATTTTAATACAACTGCACCATCTGGTTCATTTCTCATGCCGTAATGGGATTTGTATGTGTCGAGGGCAGTTTTCATAAAGTTAGTTTTGACAGTAATGCATTTTATAATTTATTTGTAAATTTGTCAAGTGAATACTAGCTTTCTAACTTCAAAACAGGCTAAAATGATTTTGTGAATAAGCTACGCCATCTAAATATTTTACCGCCCACGTTATTACTTGCGCTCTCCGCTCTTATTAGCCGATTGCTCGGAGTCGTACGTGATCACATGCTCGCAAAAACTTTTGGGGCGACATCCGGTACAGGTATTTATAATCTTGATACATACTATGCCGCATTCCGTATCCCGGATTTACTCTATAATCTGCTTATTTTTGGAGCTGTTTCGGCTGCATTTATCCCAATTTTTACCAGGTATAAAAAAGAATTGAAAATGGATGAGGCGTGGAAGTTTGCAAGCTCTATGCTTCATTTAATGCTGATTGCAATCCTGATTATATCCGGAATTGTTTATATTTTTGCGCCTTATTTTGTTCATGTTGTGGCAAGCGGTTTTGATGCGGAATCTCTAAATCAAACAGTCCGCTTAATGCGTATTATGCTTCTCTCGCCTATCATTTTTTCACTGTCATCAGTTTTAATAAGCATACAGGACAGCTTTAAAACTTTCTTTTTCAGATCACTCGCTCCAATTTTTTATAATACGGGAATTATTTTTGCAATAGTGCATTATGGTCATGAATTTGGCGTAGTCGGTGTTACGTGGGGTGTAATTATTGGTGCATTGCTTCAGTTAATCGTTCAAATACCAGCTTTATTTCAAGTGGGATACAAACATTTTTGGATATTTGGCTTTAATCGTCCGGATGTCCGCAAGGCTTTTAAATTAATCATCCCAAGAATCCTTGGCCTTTCGCTCACACAATTAACTCTTGTTGTTAATACACTGATTGCGAGTTTTTTGATGACAGGTTCTATTACAATTTTCTATCTCTCCGATAATCTGCAGGCGTTACCACTTGGAATAATCGCTATCTCATTTGCTATCACATCTTTTGCAACGCTCTCTGAACTTGCTACAGAAAAATCCAAAGAACCATTTGCTTTGGAAATCAAAAGAGTAATGCAGCAGATTTTGTTTTTAATTATTCCGGCGACGTTGGGCATGCTCATTCTCCGGTCTGAAATTATTGATGTAATTTTAGTTAGTGGAAAGTTCAGCGCCATGGATGCTGAGATTACTCAGGCTGTTCTTGGATTTTTACTAATCTCCCTGTTTGCACAATCGCTTATCCCAATTTTAAGTCGTGGATTTTACGCTTATCACAATACAAAAACTCCTGTTCTTACCGGTCTTGCGGGTGCTACAATAAGCATTGTCGGTAGTTTGATATTGGCAATTAAATTGGATTTTGGAATAACAGGTATTGCAATTGCATTTAGTTCTGGAATGATAATTAATTTCCTTTTGCTTTTTCTATTTATGAGTAAGCATTGCAAATATCCGATAATTAATTTGTGGAATATAGTCAAAATGATTGTTTCCGGAGTAACGATGACACTTTGTGTGTCAATTGCCCGTCAATGGATTCCATATGGAGGCAGAATGTATCAACAGCTAGGGTTAATTATCTTATTATCCTTAATAGGTGTTATTGCTTATTTTGGAATGGCTACATTATTAAGAATACCCGAGAGGAAAATGGTTATGGGTAGGGTTAGGAAGTTGTAAAAAAATAAATCCTATTTCGTTGTTAGCACAAAAACTCCATTCCATTTTTGTGGTAGTTTTTGTTTTTTTAATTTTTTACATCTATCTAAGTATGCAAGAGATGGGCCGTCTTTTGAATTAATTTTAAGAGCGGACTTAAAATGATTAACAGCTTCATCCCATTTTTGTCTGCGATAGGATTTCAATCCTTTATCAAATTCTTTTATAAGGTTTTTTTCAGACTGTGTAAGTTTACCTTTGGGCTTTAGGAGCTCATAGGCTTTTACTGGCTGGCTTCTACCCTTAACAGTGATCAGGTCAATTTCACGAGCTTCAATTTCATGTTTAGCGGCCCTATATGTTTCCCCTGATATTAATATATCTGTCCCAAAAAGTTTATTTGCTCCTTCAAGTCTTGAGCCAAGATTTACTGCATCTCCAATAACTGTGTAATCAAATCTTTTTTGTGAACCTATATTTCCAACAACCATTTTTCCGGTATGAATTCCTATTCTGGCGTAAAATGGATGTTTTTTATTTTTTTTCCAATCTGATCTCAATTTTTTAAGTGTTGATTGATATTCTAATGCCGCTAAACATGCGCGTATAGCATGTTTGGGCTGGGGCATAGGTGCGCCCCAAAAAGCAATAATCGCATCTCCTACAAATTTATCTATTGTCCCATGATGTTTTAAAATGACATTGCTCATCTCATCCAGATATTCGTTTAATTGTTTTACTAATTTTTCCGGTTTTAATTTTTCAGAAATACCGGTGAAACCTTCGATATCCGAGAATAAAACAGTTAAAGTTTTTTCATCGCCTCCTAATTTTAATTGGTCCGGGTTGTCCAGTATTCTCTTTACAACATCTTCGCTTACATATTTTCCAAAGGCGTGTTCTGTTTTTAAAAGTGCTTTAGCTTCTGTAAAATAACGATAGATATAAGCAATGATTAATGCGGTTAAAAAGGCTAAGTATGGGTAAAGGGTATTTAGTATTAAGCCATATTCAAAAGTAACCCAGGTAGTAATCAAATAGGTTATTACACCTATAAAAAATACAAGAATTGAAAGAGCGATACTTAGACTAAGAAAAAGAATTAGTCCAATTGCGATTATTATTACTATTGTTATTAAAAGACTGCTATTAGATTGCTCAGAAAGGAAACGCTGACTTAGAATCGTCTGAATTGTATTTGCGTGAATCTCTACTCCGGACATTGCCTGTCCAAATGAGATCGGAACATATTGTTCATCGTGTAATCCTGTTCCCATTTCGCCTATTAATACGATTTTTCCATTTAAATCCAACTCTTCTTCGGTTTTTCTTTCTGTGAATTTGTTTTCATGTACATCAGAGAATGAAATACTTTGGTAACTGCCCGGATGTCCGAAAAAGTTTGTCATCACACTTCCGTTTTTAGCTATAGGAATCGTAATTGGAGAATATTTTTTGCCGTTTACACGTACTGAAAATGACATTAACTCAAATTTATTTTCTATTAATTGGCTATCATCATCTCTTAAATCCAAATATTTTTGGATAATTCTTAATGCGAAGGAATTAGGAGTTACCGGGTCGGCAAAAAATAATTGTTGTCGTCTTACAATATTATCCTGATCCGGATTAAATAAAATAGCTCCTAGATTTTTAGGATTTGGTTTAATGAAATCTGATATTGGTTTTAATCCAGTGGTCTGAGAAGTCTTTGGTTCTGCCGCAAGAATTACGTTGTCGTATTTTTCCAAAGTATTTACTAAAACGTCTCTATCTTTTTCGTCACTAATCTCAGAAAGAATTATGTCTACACCAATTACTTTAGCGCCTGCCTGTTCCAGATTTTCGATAACTTGCGCATAATCCGACTTTTCAAATTTTAATGTTCCCAGTTCGCTGGCATTGCGAATTTTAAAAGATTTATCGTCAATAGCTACGAGTACAATATCGTCTGATGTATTATTTTCAGATTCGAAATACAGGAAATTACTAGATTTTAAATGTAGATTATTAAACCACTTACGTTGAACCATGCTTGAAAATAGAATTCCAAGTACGATGGCTGATATTATTCCGAAAACTATTTTGTTCCTTGTGGCTCTTTTCATATATTGTTGAGTATCGAATAACGTATCGGTTATCGTACATCGTAAGTCGAGGCTCGTTTCGTTTATCGTAGGTCGTTTTTCGTTTATCGTTACGACATACGTTAAACGATTTACGATACGAGCTTCGACTTACGTAAGACAATAAACGAGCACCCCCATTACATTAGTGACGCCCCTTGGTAATAAGGCGCTTCTTTAATAATTTCAGGTGTTGGTTCAGGTTGAATATCAAGTAGATTGATTGTATCAGGATTTCTAATAACTTCCTTAATAACCTGAATTTCACGTTCGGTTAACTGAAATTGTTCTTTTAATAATTGTAATTGTTCAAGATTAATAGGCTTGCCTTCAAGTTCTATCATCATCCTTGCGGCTAAAATTTTATATTCAGGATGGCTGTTAATAAAATCAGGCAATGCACTTGCGTCTAAAAAGAATCTCTTTGCCAGAATTTCAAATTGTTCAGGATCAAAGCCATAATATTTTGCCCAGTCGTACATTTCATACAGTCTCATTTCGGTTATTCTGTTTCTCATCCATTCACGTTGCTGTGGGTTATCTTCCCATTCCATACGCAAGTTTCTTAAGGCATCTTTGGCTTCATAAAGGTTTTTTTCGTTAGGGCCAACATTCAGAATTCTGTCGGCATTTATTATTTGCTGTTTTAATTCGTTAAGCATTTTTACTTTCATTTTTTCCGGCATATCGCCATCAAAAATTCTTTTTTGAGCTCGTTTAAATTGTTCAAAAGTATCGTTATTTATCTTTTTTGAAGCCATTTGGAATAATGCTTCCTGAGTTTTAATCAGTGCAATGCGCTCCCTTATTTCAGCTTTTTCCACAGGGGCTGTTGCGGAGTTTAATTTTTCCTCAAGTAACTTTTGTTTATCGTCAAAACCAGATTCACCAGGCAGTGGACCAATTTTTTTCTTCAGTCTGTCTAGTTTTTTTCTCATAATTTTCTTTTCATCATTTTTATCCTGAATGAAATTTTCCCTAAACCATTTTCCATTCATTGTTTCCGGCAGAATATTTTCCACTTCTATATTTGTGCTGCCTTCTTCATCCATCATCGCCTTTTCTCCACTAACTATTGTTTGCCTTTCTCCATTTTTGTTTTCAACATAAGCCGCATGCATAATTGATGAAACGCTTATTTTTCCGTTGGATACTTTGTGGTTATATGTTGAACCGCGAACGCCGGCTACTATGTCTCCGGAGTAACTTAGGAATTCAGAATCTTTATCTACAAGATTCTGTACTTTTGACCACACTTCTCCGCTGACTACTTCAAATCCAATATCTGTTTCATTGATATTTTCCGGATTATAATCGGCTGTATCTATAGTAATTTCCGTACCTGCACTTAATCGGCTAATCGAATCATCAAACCAATACAAGGTTGCCTCTGATTCTTCTCCGACAATAATTGTGTCGCCGACTCCTACGTTTGATTCGTCTGTAATAACTTCCTCTTCGCCTGTACTTCTAATAATCGTTACGCTTCCAGAGTCGACTTCTATCCGATTTGTATCTTCATAATAATCTGCAGCTACGGGTGGAGCTAATAAGTCTTCAACTGAAGATATGGTTGTTGATTGTTTATTTCTTGTGAGACCAAAAATGGTAACTAGGGCAATAATGCCAATTGCCAATAAAATTATTAATTTCTTTTTCATGATAATTATAATGTTATGTTGTGCGAATATTATACACTTGTGATGAAAGAATAACCAATTTTCGCTCGATTACTCGCTGTGGATTATGCTCGGAGTACCTCGCGTGGATTCGGCTCGGGTACGAGCCTGTGGATGAGCTCCTATCGTCGCGTGGATGTTGCTCGAGTACTCGCGTGGATGAGCCCTGACGGGCGTGGATTACGCTTTTTACATGAGTGCTATTTTACTATGAGATGTTTTTTTACAAGTAAAAAAATACAAACCAATTAATAGTTCACTACGTAAGAAATCG
>JAUXDO010000061.1 GCA_030618315.1 Candidatus Peregrinibacteria bacterium
AAGCGATTCAATTCGGGCAGAAATAAGCACACAGGTAAATACTGCAATTAGAACACCTCTGGAAGCCGGAGGGTCAGCGTTAACAGCCGGAAGTCAGTTGATTCATAGGCACCCGATTGAAGCAACAAAAGAGGTCGCAAATGGACTTATTGAAACAACAAAAAATGTAACCAAAATGGGTCTTGCTCCACTCTCAGGAGCTATAACAATTACACGATCAGGGCTTAGAATCGGAGCAAAAGTTATAACTACACCTATAACAAAAACTTTCGGAGCATTTCAATCAATACAAAGAACTAATGAAAAATTATTTTCATTATCTGATAAATTCAAAGAATGGAATAAGTTAAAACCAGCCGAGGGGCCATCTACAGAATCCCCAGTTGCACAAACAGAAACAGTTGCAGAAATAGAAACAGGCACAGAAACAAATACAGTTACAGAAAAAAAAGTACCAGCATTAATGCAAATTCCTGGCGGAAAAGCTGAACCAATGACAGAGACAGAATCAGAAGCAGAGGCTGGAACAGAACCAGTAGAACAAAATAAACCTGTATCAGCAGATGAATCTGAGTCAGATGCTGAAAAAATGAAATCCTTGCGAGCTGCATAACAATATGTTCGGAGTACCTCTCGTGGATGTGCTTCGCGTAGATGTTGTTCGTCCCGCTGAGCGGGATCGTGGATGTGCTTCGTGTGGTTCCTATTTTATTTTCTGAACCTTGATTTATAGGATTTACTTGATTACTTGATTTTTATATAAGGTATTTACTTTATTTAAATCATGGCAATCATAGAATCAAGCGAATCATGGTTCAAGACAATACAATAGGACAACGCGAGTAATCTCGCTCATCAACGCGACGATAGGAGCTCATCAACGCGACGATAGGAGCTCATCAACGCGAGTAATCGAGCTCATCCACAGGTCTATACTCAGACCGATATCAACGCGAGTACTCTCGCATAATCTACCAACGGTAAGACCTAAACACCCAATCAATCATGGACTTATTCTCCTGAAAACGGTCGGAACTATTTAACAATACTGTAATTATTTCATGACCATAATCATTGCGTGCTAAATTTATCAGACTCGCACCAGCCGCGTCGGTCGTACCTGTTTTTACACCCCGGATATCTAAATAACTATTTAAGAGATAATTTGTGCTATCAAATTCATGTGAAATTTTCCCATTCGTAGATTTAACTGTAGCCTTCTTAAGCCTGACAATATTACGAAAAGTCTGTTGCCGAAGTGCATACTTGGCTAAAAGAGCTAAGTCAAACGCACTGGAATAATGTCCATCAGCATCTAACCCAATAGGATTAATAAAATGTGTATCTTTTAAATTTAGAATTTTTGCCTTCTCATTCATCTCATCTACAAAAGCTTCTACCGAACCACTATGATACGTTGCAAGCGCAAGAGCTGAATCACCGGCAGAACGAACAAGTAGTGAAATTAATAGATTCTCCACAGTAATTTTTTCGTATTGCCTAAGCCAAATACGTACACCAATCTCATCCTCTTTTAAGTTGCCGTAATTATCTTCAATTGTGACGACTTCGGATAAACTATGTGATTCCAAAATTAAAATCGCAGTCATTATTTTAGTCAGACTGGCCATAGGCAACTGATCTCTGGCATTCCTTTCAAAGAGAATAACTCCCGAATCCAAATCCATTGCAATGGCAGACTTAGCATCAATTTCAGGCTGAATCGCATCATTACTTTTTACAGGTACACGACTAACAGAAAGCAAAGATACAGGATCAAAATTTGTAATCGAACCAACCTCCGGCATCATAGAGCCAGCACTTAAATTCGCCAGTAATAGTAAACTTATTAAACTTCTGAACATAGATTATTATATTACGCTTTGCTGTGGATTATGCTTCGCGTGGATTATGCTTCGCGTGGTTCCTATTCTATTATAGTAGGTTTATTACCAGTAACAATATAATAGGACAACGCGAGTAATCGAGCTCATCAACGCGAGTAATCGAGCAACATCCACAGGTTTGTACTCAGACCGACATCCACGCGAGGTACTCCGAGCAGATCTACGGATTACAATTCGATCTCAGAGGACAATATATTACCTTTTCTTGTACCCTTAAATCAATATATGCAAGATCTTCAGCATCCAATTCGGCAACTTTATAGATTGTATTAAGCTTGTCAATTTGCTTTCTATAGTCCTTTTCCGTAGTAATCCAAATATAAAAACCTGCATCTGTTTTTAAGTGGACTTCGCGCGCGATTGGAAGATATCCAACCCCAACGATCTCCATTTTAAACAGGTTAGAAAAATATCTTATTGAATCCAAAATGTAATTCATTTTATCATTCGTGATAATAATTTCCCTGTCCTCAATTGGCTGTGAAAGTCCTGTAATTGTAATTGTCATCAGTTCCAAATCTTCCTCTTTATCAAAAATCGCCTGCCCGACCTTATTTATCAAACACTTCTGTTCAATTGGAACAATCTCATACCTTGCATCAGACACCTCCTCATCGAGAACAAATGAACCGCTCAAAGCTTCCTCGATTTCATTTACATATTCATCTTCCGCAATTGTTTCAACTTCCGGCAAAATATAATACGCCCTGATATTTGCAACAATCGGGTGACTTTTAAGTTCAATGTTTATGGTATGGGGCAATGTTTTTTTAACTTGAACTGATGCAAATTCCGGGAAATTCTCCTGTATTTTATTAACAATTTTGCTCTTTTGAAAAAACAATATGTTGTCACCAATATATCTATTTAGTTGATTGGAAATCATAGCAGTATCTATATGAAAATCCTGCCTAAGTACTTCAATATTTGTAATAGAAAAATAACTGGAAAACGTCAAAAAAAGAACCAGTAAAACAAGAACTAATCCTGTTATCGTAAAATAAATTGCATTTTTAAAGAAGCGAGTAAACCTTGTTTTAATATTATTAGAAAAAAGCTTACGAGTATTGCGTTTTCTTGTACTTCTTCTCGGCTGTGTATACCAACGAGATTTAGTAGGATAATAGAGCCTTTTTGGAGATTTTTTTCTTTTGAACATAAAGCTACTTACTTTGTGACTATTCTACTGATTACATTGGAACGTGTCTACTTACTACGCAAATTCCAATATACAAGCACTAAATTCCAAACAATATTCAATGCTCAAAATTCAATATTCAAACCATACATTCGAAGGCGAGATTCATGAATCTCGCCTTCTAAACTCAAAACTCAAAAAATAATAAAATCCAAATTTTTGGGTTTTGGACTTTGAGTTTTGAGTTTTTTTATTGTATCGTTACCAAGTAATATAACCAAATAATATGAAACGTATTTTAGTCACAGGCGGAGCAGGTTTTATCGGCTCAAACTTCTGCAACATCAACAAAGACAAATTCGACATTACCGCTCTCGATAATCTATTTTTAGGTGATGAAAAGAATCTGAACGAAGATATTAAGCTTATAAAAGGAGATGCATGTAATCCGGAAGATCTAAATAAAGTCGGACCAGTCGATTACGTCGTACATCTTGCCGGCACTTCATCCGCCCCAATGTTTATGGATGATGGATTTGTTGATGGATATGTTAATTCAGTTAAATCTTTTGTAACTGTTCTTGATTGGGCAAGAAAAAATGGGGTAAAAAGAGTGCTTTACGCATCAACCTCATCACTTTACGGAAACAACCCATTGCCACTCGTAGAAACGCAGGAAGTAACACCAATTAACCACTACGCAGTTACAAAAAGAGTGTATGAATACTGCTCAAAATGTTACAACAAAGTTTATCCGGAAATGGATATTATCGGATTCAGATTTATGAGCGTTTACGGACCAAACGAAGAAGCAAAAGGTAAATTTGCAAATCTAATCTCACAATTCTGCTGGGATTTTGCCCGCAAAAGAGTACCTGTAATCTACGGCGACGGCTCTCAAACTCGTGATTTTACAAATGTTCGTGATGTTGTTCAGGGGCTTACTCTGGCCATTGAAGCTGATAAGAAATTAGGTGCAGATGTGTTTAATATTGGAACAGGGTATTCAGTTTCCGTTCAGGACATTGCAAATGCGCTGGAAAAAGCTTTTGATAATGGAATAAAAGCAAAAAATATCCCAAACCCCGTTAAGGAAGATTATGTACAAGGGCAACACGCTGATATCTCAAAAATTAAAGAAGTACTTGGTTACGAGTCAAAAGTTAAGCTGGAAGACGGAATAAAAGAGCAGGTAGAAAATCTTAGAATGGAGAGAATACGAGAGACGAGTTCGGATGAATTGAGGTAATCCCTTGCCTTTGCCTTATTTGGACTTGATTAAAGTCTAAATTTTTGCTATAATATTATGATATAAAAACTAAAAAACAAATATCATGAAAAATCTATTATTTAACAGTCGATTTATTAATTTCTCTCCTGTAGAAAATGCACCAGGTCCTGACAGTGCTGAACAGACTAAAAAAGATCTTAATGCACTTGTTGGTCCAGATAAAGGTGTATCAAAAGATGATTTTGATGACTTTATAGATGAACAGACAAAAGAAACTGCAGAAGAAGGTAAAATTGCAGTAAATAAAGCCAAGAAAGTCACAAGAATGAAAGAAATAAAGATTGTTGGAAACATTGTAGACGAAAACGGTAATGTAAATTCAAAACAATATATTACAAATCTTGCCGAAAAAAAAGGAATGAAGATTGAGGACAGGTTACTACCATTTCTTGAACAGACTGATAGACATCTTTCTGATAATAATCCATTGGATAAAGTTTTAGGAAAAGGTATGACAGAACAAATAATTAATCAACTTTCCACTGCTTACTCAAACCTGATTGATGCCGGTAACTACGAAGCCCTTAGGGATTTTGCTTACGACGTTGATGCAATGATATCAGATTTTTATGTCGGTTATAAATCTGCATACAAAACAACCGATAGAGCTAATTTAGAATCATACGAAAGAGCCGATAAAGAATCAGCAAAAGATCTGCAACGTTTTGTTGAAAAAGCTGCTGCTTAATAAACCGCAATACATCAAAATATATTTAAAAACCTGTCCCGCTTAGTGAGACGGGTTTTTAGTATGTTTGCTTATATTTTTTCAACTTCCTTTGTTCTCGAAATACAGTCTAAAATATCTTCCAAAAGAGCATCTCCATCTTCTGAGGGATTAATTATATTTATCACCTGCACTCTAGGCAGTAAATTAATTAATTCCTTACGATATAACAAAAGATTACTTCTTATAAAATTCAACACTAATTGAACTTGAGACTGTAGAAATTGCTTATCCTTAGCTGTTAAGTCCTTTTTATTAAGAACCTTTTCGATTTTGGCAATTTTGGTTAAGCCACAGTGTTTTGCAATATCAATAAATTGCTTATTGTCGGCTTCGCTCATACTTTTTAATGCTGATTTGATTTTCAAAACTGCACGCATTTTATCTAAAAATGAATCAATAGAAGCTATCACCATCTTCACATTAACTGTAATTGCTTCAAGCTGCGGATTTGATTCTTTTGGTATAGAGCTACTATTTTTACTATCCAGTATTTTCTCCGCACTAACAGCTTGTGGCATAGCAATTAATGAAATCATTAATAACAAAGCTGTTCGCAGGTTTAAAACAAACCTATTTACAGATTTAATAGAATCATTGCTTTCGCACCTTGGCATATCGTGGTCAATATCGTCCAAAGACATAAGTAGGGGGGATAAAGGTTGTTATCTTAGCAGATTTTAGATTATTGTCAAGCAAAAGCCATAAACTAAAGCCCCCACTCTTCCATATAAAGTTGTTTTTTGATACATTAAACTTGTAATTTTATTCAAAGATTGAAGAAAAATTTAAAAATTAATCTTTAATCTTAAATCTTTAATCTTTAATCACAAAAAAATGGCACTAATTATAGCTATCATTCTTGCTCTCATACTATTTGTTGTAATGATATACAACGGCATGATCAAGTTACGCAATCGCGTAAAGGAAGCTTGGTCCGATATCGACGTCCAATTAAAACGAAGATACAACTTGATTCCAAACATAGTGGAAACCGTAAAAGGTTATGCTACTCACGAAGAAAGCGTACTCACCAAAGTAACTGAGGCGCGCTCAAACGCTATTAACGCAACCAACGTAAAAGACCAGGGACAGGCTGAAAATATGCTATCTGGAGCTTTAAAGTCTTTATTCGCTGTTGCAGAAAGTTATCCTGATTTGAAAGCAAATGAAAACTTCCTACAGCTTCAGAATGAACTTGTAGATACTGAAGATAAAATCCAATCATCCCGTCGTTTTTACAACGGCACCGTAAGAGACTTCAATACAAAAATCCAACAATTTCCAGCTTCAATTATCGCTGGAATGTTTAAATTTATAACTGAAGAATTCTTTGAAATTGAAAATGAAGAAGAAAAGAAAAATGTTGAAGTTTCTTTTAATAAGGCTGAAGGCGAGGATGCCAATCCTCGCAAAGACGAAACCGAAGAAACTCCGCCAGAACCTGAACCTGTTGTAGAAACTCCTGCAGAGCCAGAACCTGAACCTGTTGTAGAAGAGAAGCCTGAAGAACCTGCTCCAGAAGAACCAAAGCCAGTTGAGGAACCAGTTGCTGAGGTGCCTGCTGAACCTGAGGCACCGGCTGAAGAAGAAAAGCCAACCGAAGAAACTCCTGTTGATGAGCCAAAAGATATACCCCAGAGTGACACTGAACCTACGGGCGAAGCCAAGGAAGGTGACACCCTATCAGAACCAG
>JAUXDO010000027.1 GCA_030618315.1 Candidatus Peregrinibacteria bacterium
GAGAAAGGATATTGCAAAAGAATGGATTAAGGTTGTTTGTCAAACAGCTAACATTTCAACAGTGTTTGATAAGATTAGTAACTGGCATACATTATTGTATAACTATCAACAAAAAATAGCAAACAGCCCGGAAAAATGGGAGAAAATACTCTCTGAGTACGAATCATCCATATTAAATCCTTCTAAAGACACGATTGAAGACTTTGGTTTGATAAGCGAAACAATTGTAAGTAGCCTCAAGGAACTTATTGTATTAGACGGATCTAGTTCAAAACAAGAATTCATTGAGTATCTCGGCATCGAAACAGGAATGGATAAAGCTAAGAACATTGTTGAATACTTATTGTGGCTTAATCTGGTCGATGGAGAACTTAAGGTAAATCCTGTTATTCAAAAAATATTGAGTAATGGATAGCTGGTGGCATACTCCATTATGTTCTGATTTCATAGAAAACATAATAAACGAAATTACCTTTGGAAAGATTGCGTTAGTTTTCTTGCCAAAGCATACTCCAATAGGTTTTCTTTCAGAGCTTAAAGATAGATTCTATAACAAAGGTGAATATCATTTTGATCGTATTGATATTAGCAGTTGTAATCCAGAAGATTCATATCCAATTGAGAGACATTTACATTCTCATTTTGACATAGATAACCAGACTGATAGGTTTGTTGAGAAGACCGCTGCATCGTTATTTCGCTTTGAAAAATATGATCCACATCGCATTTTTGTTTTCGAAGGGTTACAAAATTCACTTATAGATCATTTTGTAGATTTTATTACTAGCCTTGGTCGTTATTTAATTAGCGAACAAAACTATGAACGACATAAAGTCCTTGTCGTCATTAACGCTGATACCATTGACCATCAAGTTTTTATTAGTGAACCTGGTGTTCAAAAAATTATTTTCGAAGGAGTATGGGATAAGTTAGATAACACGTTAGGTTTAAGATACTACCACAAGTTTAATAATGGCCTTAATACTTACCTTGATGAAAAAATCATTGGATCATTATCGGTATTTGATACTTACATTATGGAACACCTAGTTGATTGTGATAACTTACTGTCTGATTACCAAAATATATTAATTGAGTTTGCAAATGAACGAAATTGGGCTGGTATTAAGTACATTCCATTAGAGAAGTTGAAAAGAAAGGAAATTGCAGAAAGATGGGCCATAGGAATACTTGAAAAAAACCATAGTAGATACGTATACCATTCGGCTTTTTTGATGGTCCACAACAGAGATGCAGAAATTGACAAACGTATTTGGCATGCCGGAGTTCAAGTATTATTGCCATTGATTGAAGAACTAAGGGATGTATTGCTAATGTCTGACAAATTAACTTTTACAAATGGTAATATCTATAAGAAAACGGGTGAGGAAATAACTGATACAAGGGATCTTGAAATTGGAGACATTCATCATTTCATTAAAACACGCAAGATTAAAGTGCGCTGGTTATCTATTGACGAGAAGAAAAAACTGAAAGATTATATTGGGATTTGTCGCCAAATAAGAAATGATTTATCACATTTAAAAATGCCATCTGCTGTGGTTATAAAGAATTTTTTTGAAAATTATTCTGAAGTTGGCAAACTCTTAAAGAATGAGAATTAATTACAAATTACAAGTTAATTTTCAATTTATTGAAATCAACCTAAATCATATGCTCCTATATATAATTATTTTAGAATTTAAATGCTAAATATATTGAATAATGGATGAATTGTTTAAGCAAACAGAAAAGGATTTAGTTTCATTTTTAAAACGATTATGGAACACTGAAGAATTATCTTTTATTGGAAAATTACAGTTATCCTTATCTCAACAAGAGGAGGGGTATGGTTACATTTCTGAACTAATGGTCAATGATAGACAGGTTTTTTATCCAAAGCCAGTTAAAAAAAGATCTGTTGCAATCCGTGTGTCTATTACCAAAGATTTATTGGTCGGAAATTATTACAAAGTAAAGGCCAAGGTTGCTTGGCTTGAATTGAGGAAAGAAATTAATAATCCATATCTCCTTGTATGGGACGACCAAATACCTCTTGAAATAGCTCACAATTATTTATCACCGAGGGATTTTATTGATCGTCAGTTCATTAAGAAAGGTGAGAATCCAGAAGATGCAGGTACAATTGCCAGGCAATTAAAATTGAACGAGTTAGAATTATACACTCATACAAAACGCTTCATTTTTGAACTTTTGCAGAATGCTGACGATATGCCTCTCAGAGATAAGCCCGTTAACGTGGAGATGCATTTGTTGAATAATTTTCTGTTGTTTCTCCACGACGGTAAGTTCTTTGACAGAGAGGATGTTAAGGCCATTTGTGATGCTGCCAAGAGCACAAAAGCTAAAGATCCTTCGAAAATAGGTTACAAAGGTATCGGTTTCAAATCTGTATTTACAGACTCTTTTAGAGTATTTATAAGATCGGGATCCTACTCATTTAAGTTTGATAAAAAGGCACCCATATATTCGGATTTCTGGAAACTATACGAATCTTATCATCAGGGTAAAAGTAATATTGATAAAGAATTATTTGATGCCGAATATCGAGGTAAAGAAAAAGATTTCACTAATGTTGATAATATACCTTGGCAAATCAAGCCTATTTGGACTAATCAAATAGATTATCCAAATGAACTAGTAGAAACACCCTTTAGTGACAACCACCAAGTTGCAATAGCTCTTGAGATTGGGGAGAATATCATTCGGCAAAAAGATTATAATGGAATGATAAGAGACTTGCTTAAAGAACCACGTTTTCTGCTTTTCCTAAATAACACAAGAAGCTTCAAATATGTTAGTATTGATTCAAATAGCAATTATAATATTGAAAATATCTCCTTAAGAAAATATGGTGATAAATGGAATTTAAAAAGTAACGAATTGCAAATAGCTTCATACTATAAACTTCAATTTGAAATAAAAATTAACAACCATGATTTTGAGAAAGCAGGTTTAGATTTTCATAAAAGAAAAGTTGAAGGAGGAAAAATAGAGTTTTTTGATGAAGATGGCAGGAAACTGGAAAATATACCTGAAAAGCTTGGTAAACTTGAAAAAACAATAATTTCATTGGCTGCTAAAGTAGATGATTATGGCATAAAAACTCTACCAAAAGAAGAATCGATATTGTTTAATTATTTACCTACTTCAGACCAAAGGTTTGGATTTCCTTTTCTTGTTAATGCTGATTTCGTTAGTAAAACAGACCGTGAATTTATCCAGATTGAGAACAAATGGAACCATTATCTCTTTTTTCATATCGGTTCCTGTAGTATTGCTTGGCTATTGGAATTATTAAAGAAAAAACTTAAATTGGGTATTAAGGAGTTTTACAAATATTCTAGTACTTACTTAAGTCTATTGCCTCATTCACTTCTTGATGAAGAGAATAAAGAACTTCGTTCTATAAATCAATCATTTAACAATGGATTAACAAAGGCGGTTTCTACAATCGCTTTTATCGTTGATTATAATGGACAGATTAAAAAGTGTGACCAAATAATTATTGATAAAACCGGCATTTCCAAAGTTCTCGGAGGATATTTATTCAAAGAAATATGTCAGACAGAAAAAGAATTACCTCATATAACCTTGCAAGTTGATAAACTTGAAACAAACTATCTTGGAATAGAAACCTATCAACCAGCACAACTAATTGAAAGTCTGCGAACTACAAAAAATAAGAATTTATTTAAAGAGCGGATTAAAGTGTTGACGCCTGGTAAGTACCATGATTTCATGGAATGGTTAGATGAGCTGAGTAAGGATGAGGGAATGTCTTCCAACCTGTTTTTAGCACTGCCGATAATCAGGGCAAAGGGAACCGTTTGGTCTATTAACAATGCAATAAATCAAACAGATGTTCTGGTTAGGAGCATCAAAATAGGGGAGGTTGATAACATCTTAAAGAAACTTGCTTTTGAAATTACAGAAGAGTCTATCGATAAGTACGATCATATTTTTTCTAAAATCAGAGAAACAGATTGTTACCTGACAAGCGACTTGCTGTTGTACGAGCGAATTTCAACAAATCCGAATTTCATTAAACTTAATGCTAAAGAAAAAACACAGTTGCTGGAGTTTATTAGCGGACTGGAAAATGTCGGAAAAGAAAAGTATGCCAACTCATTAAAACTACTTAGAGCACAAGGTAAAGAGCAAAATCTCTATCCGCTTGGACAGCTGATCTCAAACGAAGTAAGTAATATACCGGCCTGGTTGAAACAAATTGTAATTAATGAACAAGAGGAAGAAGCACTGCCAGATGATTTGGTAAAATACTTGATTACTGATAACTTATTTGAACAGGTTTTTTGTAACGAAATGTTATTATCCTCTATCCTAAGTAATATCAAGGAGAATGATGTAGAGTCTTTTTATTCTTATTTGAAAACACTTTATGATTTAATTGAGGATGATGATATTCCAGCAGTAGGTAATCTTACCTGGATTTATTCATCAAAACATAAGGTTTTTAAACAATCGAAGGATTTCTATTGTCCGGATAGTTTACTGAAATTAAGTAAGGAAAAATATGGAGTTATTCGGGAAATAATCGAATCGAATACTGAGTCGATTTTACCACATTTTGCCTCGCTTCCTCTAATTTCAAAGCTCAGGTTGGGTTGCCAAAAAGACGGAATGGATAAGGTATTGACAACAACTGATTCTTTAAGACTCAATGATGTAAAAATCTTCATCGAATGGCAGGTGTCATCGAGTGAAAAATGCTTTCTTGAGAAATTCTTAAT
The DNA here is from genome assembly GCA_030618315.1 of Candidatus Peregrinibacteria bacterium. Classification (GTDB taxonomy): domain Bacteria; phylum Patescibacteriota; class Gracilibacteria; order UM-FILTER-43-11; family UM-FILTER-43-11; genus JAFGCT01. The sequence continues at coordinate 4,776 of JAUXDO010000027.1, forward strand.
CTTAAAAGAAAGCCAGGACTCATATACCATATCTGCTTCAGATAGAGAGCGTCAATACTTTTCTTATTACGAACAGTTAAACCAAATAATAATAAATAGCAATATCGCAAATCAGTTAAATCTTTTACCAGAAGAACTGTATCAGGAGGATTTAACTAAAATTGGCCTCTTAAGTAATGATGGGTTGATAAACTTCCTTTTGGAAAATGGTCTTGCTAATACTCCTTTTGTGAATATTGTAGCAACTGTTACGGACCTTAAAATAAAAACAAAGTATATTTTATTGTTAGGTCGTATTGAACTTACTTCTGGAATCGAATACAACAAGGATACGGATGAGCATAAGATATTCGAAATGGTGCTGGAGATTGGAAAAGTAGATGAAACTATATACGATAAAGTCAGGTCGCAAACGTTCGTGGATTCTATGCCTCTTTCAAGTAAGACGATTTCTGATTCAGTATATTTTGAGATTACAAGAGGGGACATAATGAAATCTTATCAGCTCAAATTGTCAGATATTCTTAATAAATATAAAAATGAATCCGCTGCTGTAACGAAGATTCTTGAATCATTTAAAAATCTGAATAGAGGAGATCTACGATCAAAAATCTTCCATCTTAAACCTAAAAAACTTAGTGAAATAGCTGTGGAAATTAGTAATTTTGAAAGCCCTCATATAACTCCCTGGCAATTAATATTTCTTTTTCTGTATTCAGAGAAAACAGGTAATGTATTAAAACTACCAAGGCCAGGTTTTACAACGTATTTTAAGAACAATAATCCTGATGCGGGTAAATATATTTCTGAAGTTCAAAATTTTTTAGATCATATTTTAACAATCGATTATTACGAGTATTCCAGAAAATATAGTCTAAATGGTTTTATTCCGAATGATTATTGTCAGGAGAAGCATTATGCTGTCCCGGATGAGTTCGTGCCGGATTGGTTGACCGATTGGTATAATAGTGAAAAGCCTGAAGAGAGGAAGTCGTTTCTCTTCAAATGTGGTCTAAATGGACCAGATAGTCTGGTGGTATCACTTAGGAAATCGATTATTGAATCTAGTGAACAATTGTTTAGTAAAAGCCTGACCAATCTGGAGAATAAAAAGCTGCTAACAAATACTATACTTTGGATTAAATCATTTCAAAATACTGGTGATTTTAGAATTTCGAAAAATTTACTGAACCGGATATATGCAAAGTTTTCTCTAAGCAAAATTGTTCTAACCGAAATTGAAATTCCTTTTATTTCTGAATTTGCAAATGGACTATCGGTCTATGGTTTTGTAAAATATTCACAGCAAATTGAATACCATAAAAAAAATGAAGGGTGGGGCGATTTTGAAACGGAAATATTCACTGCAATAAATAACAGAAGGGGGATTGTTATTGATAATGCGACTCCACCAACCTATCTTGCAGAAATTAAGCCAATTATTGAAAAGGTAGCGGAAGTTCCTGATGTGCAAAAACTTGATTTAGGTTCAACAGACTTTGATGACCCATTTTACCAGGAGTGGGAGAAGAAAGACGATTATGTTATAATGATTTATAACGGTTCAAATATTCCCAGGTCAATTACTTATAATAACATTCCACTTAAAAGTGTTGCAGGAGAAAAAGTTGAGAAAATTGGAAAGGTTATTTATGTGACAGCAGATGAAAGAAGTTCTATCCCATATAATCTTTCAAAATTGTTGCCAGATAATATCAAAAGCAGTCTGTATGAACTCAAGGAGAAATATCGAAATAAAAAGGCATTAGATTCTAAATTTCAACTTACAGATTCAGAAATAGCTGATTTGAACGCTTTGATGAAAAACCCGTTAAGCGATAATCAAAAAAGTGATATTAACCTTATCTCATTAATACGTGGTCTGTACTTTCTTGAAACAAAAGGATATGATGTCTCGAAGGCCAGATCAAATTTTGAAAATACATACAGGCAATATTATCTTGGAGGAGTTGGAACACCAGACAGGAGAACAATTGAAGTTTTGTGCAGGTCTGCCAAAGGTTCTATATTATATTTATCCAAAGAAGCCTGGGATTTTTTTGGTAGGGATGGGTATGAATTATTTGTTTTAACAGGAAACGGTCATGGTCAGCATAAATATTTTAATACACAATCGGAGTTAGCTAACTTAAATCAGGAAGATAGTTGGGTATTGAAACTTGACGGTGAACTAAAAGAGCAATCGTTGATAGACCTGTTACATGGCGGTGCCAATCATAGCGCATCATTGGCAAATAATCTACATATAATGATTCGCATGAGAACCGGACAATACGATAGTATATTCGAAAGTATTCACAAGAAGGAAAGAGAAAGACAGAAAGACAATGTTGATTTTACAAGTGGTTCAAACAAAGGCAACTGGTAATGGCAATTCCTATTGACAAACAAATATCATTTTTCGACTGGCAGGTTCAGGAACATGAAATGCAATGGCTGAAGTATTTGAATACACAGATGAAATACCTCTTTGAGGAGAGGGAGGCACATATCGGAAGAATTTGGGGGTTCGATGAGAAAAGAGGCAATATCATAATCAGGATTAAAAAAGGATTTGCACCTCGCTTGAATTATCCATTACAAGCATTCACCTTTGATAACAAAGCACTTGCGAATGGTGGACCTTTTTCCTGGGACTTTACTTACAGGCATTTCAGGGAGAATTATACTCATAAATCCTCTGAAGCAACTCCTGTATTTTATCTGAAAGCCGAAAATCAAGAATGGAGTTATATAGGATGCAACTCAGTTTCAATTGAGTTTTTAGACAAAATATTTCCTTTTCTAAAGGAAAAGGTGCTGATTCCAGTTGTACTTGCTGCTACAGATCCTCCAATTGAATACTTGGTAAACCTGAAAAACTATTCCATACGGTACCCTCAGGATGAGCTAATTAATATTGACTTCAAGAAAAATATTGAATCATGGAAACCTATTAATGTAGATACAACTGCTAAAGCAAAGAAGATAGTTTTTAGAGAGTTAAAAGAAAAGCAAAACATCATGATCCAGGGGCCTCCTGGTACTGGAAAAAGTTACTTAATTGCTGAAGTCACTGCAAATTATTTAGAAAGCGGAAAATCTGTCTGCATAACTGCTTTGACAAATAAAGCACTCGTTGAGGTTGCTGAAAAACCTGGTTTAATTTCGCATATTGAAAAGGGACTTGTTTATAAGACAAGGTTGAGTGCAGATGAACGAAAGAATATACCCGGCTTGAAAGATGCAGATTCGTTAAATTGTGGAAAAGGTAATCTTTTATTGACAACCTATTATAAATTATCAGATTGGTTCAACCCGATGAACTTTGCAGAAAAAAAGAAAAACAAATATGATATATTGATAATTGAAGAAGCTTCGCAAGCCTTCCTATCTACTATATCAGCGTTTAAAAGGCTTAGTGGAAAAATGATACTTGTTGGGGATCCAATGCAATTAAGCCCAATAGTCCTTAATGAGAATGAAGGAAAACGAATCCATCCTCAGATACTATCATTTTCACGTGGTTTGGAATCGGTAGCTGCTAATTATTCACTACCATCATACCGATTAACAATTACAAGAAGATTAACGAATGCTGCTGCAAAACTTACAGGTATCTTCTATGAAAATTCTCTTGTTTCTGATCAAATTGATCCACCCATTCTTTCAGCTAATGAAGAAGCCAGAAAGTACCTGCCTATCGAAGGAGGCACTCTGATTAAATACCTCGATATAGCTAAATATGGCAATACAAGCGAGGTTTCTGCAAACTACATTAGAAAACTGGTTCGTGTTATTACCGATTCGAATAAACATATCAGGGTTGCTGTATTAACACATCAGAGAAAAACTGTTAAGTATTTGCAGGACAAACTTTCAGATTTTCAATATGAAGGCAAAAAAGTTGTGATTGAAACGATTGATAGAGTGCAGGGTTTGACAGTCGATTATACAATCCTTTTATTACCTCTGCAACATGGAAGCATTGAGTATGATTTAAACAGGTTTAATGTTGCCACAAGCAGGTCAAAAACAGTTACATTGTTAATTACAGACCGACACATTCACAGGTTAAAAAGTATAGATCGAAGAGTAAAGAAATACCTGGAAGAATGTGTTGTATTCGAATAAGTTAGAAATTGGATTATGAGTAAAGTACTTGAAAAATATTTTAACCCAAAAAACATTTTACTTGCTTTTTATCGTGTGAGATGCACGCCTGAACGCTTAGTGAAAGATCAGTTTGGATTACGAGCTTTTGAAAAAAAGTTGGATAAGAACTGTGAAAGATTATCAGCTAAAATCCTAAAGGGTGATTATAAACCAACAGAGGGTTTTAAGTATTATATGCCCAAAGCCTCAAAAACCCAAAGAACAAAAACATTACTGATGGTCGAAGATGCTATCTTTTATCAGGCCATTGCGAATGTACTAGCCCAGCAAGCCTATTCAAAGCTTAATGAGCACAGAAATTTTGTTTTTGGAAGCATTTTAGTGCCAGAGGTTAAATTAGATACAGATTTACTTGATCAGGAAGAACCAAACTTCTTCTTCTTCAAATTTTGGAAGAGTTTGTACCAGACATTCAGGGACTCAGTTATTCAGTCCATCACAGTTGATAAGGTTACTCACAAATTCGAAACAGATATTACAGGTTTCTTTGATTCCATTCCACATTACAATCTTTTTTTAACGCTTTCGCAAGAGTTTGGGATAGAGGATGAAATTCTTGATCTGCTTGGAGATTGCTTGAATGTTTGGTCTGGCACAAAAGAAAATAAAACCCCAGGAGTTGGCATACCCCAGGGGCCTCTTCCATCTCATTTGTTGGCGAATTTATTACTTTACCCTTTAGATAATGAACTCATTGGTAGCGCCTACAAATATTACAGGTATATGGATGACATCAAAATCTATGGATACAATGAAAAAGAACTGCTTGCAGTACTAATTAATATTGACAACTACACTAAAGGGCATGGTCTTTCGATAAATTCAAAGAAAACCTCAATTGAAGTCATTGATCCAAACAAAGAAGATGAAACAGTAAAGGAACTAAAGAAGATTGAACTATTTGGATATTATGAAGACGCTGAGGAACAGGGAGAGGAAGAAGATGAAACAGAGTTAAAGCCTGTAAAAAAGAGACTTGAAAAAATGATGATCCGGCTTAGCGAGCAAGATGAATCTGGCGAGATCCCTTTTGTAAGAAGTAATATTAGTATTATTGATAATCCACAAGAAATAGAAGAGTTTTGGAGGCAAAGCATCAAAGAGGTAGAAATGGAACTCCCGGCACTCTTTAAAATGGACAAAGATGATACATTGAAGCTAGCTGATAAAGAAAATACTGACGATATTGACTTTATCCGTCTCAGTGTAAAATATAGTTCAGCGTTACAGGCGCTTGATGAACTTGGTTTTAAAGTTGAACCAAATGAGGCATTACTCCCATATTGGCTATTTGTATTTGAGAATTATTTCTGGAGAGCCAATAGTTTTGGATACACCTTAATGCGCTACAAAAACAACAAGCACTTAAAGTCAGCCTTGAAAGATTTTTATAAAGCAAATTTAACTCTATATGAATGGGTAAGGTACTACATTGTGATTGTTCTTTCCTACTCACAAACCTTTACTGACAGAGAGCTAAGGCAAACTTATTTTAAGTGGTTACAATATGAAGAGTCTAATCTGGTTAAACTTGCATTATACCGATTTTTGGCAGTACATTCTAATAATGAACAGCTCAGAGATACTCTAAAGCAGGAACTCAACAAGGAGAAAAACCAATACTTAAAGGCAGTTGTTGTTGATTTTATGAGGAGCAAATCAATGCTTAACGAAAATATTGTCGAATTTATTAAATCAGTGGGTCTATGAAATTTTCTGAACAAAAATCAGTGTTAGAATCAAAATCAATTGTATTTAGTCCGGCAGATTATCAGTACCAGTATCTAAGCAGTGCACTAAAAACAAGTATTGATGCTATTAGGGATAAATGTGTTTACCACCTATATAGTGATCTAACTCAAACAGAAACGGATGAGGATTACAAAACTTTTTTGGGAAGTGATTTTTATCGCACCTCGAATGAATTTGCTCGTGATTGCTTAGAAGTTGCGTTTTATGCAAAACATATCTATGGAGGAAAGATTCGTGCATGGACAGATTCTGCATTAAAGTGCTTTGATAGTTTCCTCATTAGGTATATCAATAAGTACAAAAAGGAACTAATTCCGAAAAGCTATACAGGTATTAAAGAATCAGATGTTTATCGGTTTCTAATTAAAAAAGGAGGTGATGAATATGAGATAGGTATAGCTTTTCAATCAATTTACCGAAAACGAAACGAATTTGCACATGTACAGATTGAAGAATCTGACGGAATTAGAAGATCAAGGAAATGGTCTAATAAGCAATATAATAGAAGTAAAGAAAACATACTTGAACATTTCAAAAAGGGATTGACACATTTATCAACTTTACTAAAGGATTTGGATTTGTGATATTATATAATTCAATTGATTTTAATCAAAAATGAAAACAATCATTACCTAAATGCTCCCACTACAACAGGCGTACGAAGTAAAGCAATCCATCATTGAATACCTGAAAGCTACTTTCAGCTTTAAGGAAAAAGAGATTTCTAAGGCATTCTTTGATTTCATTGAAGACCCAACAGAAGGCATTTTTAAAGGGCCTTATGTATCGCTTAAAATGCCTTTTGAGACATCAGAAACTTCACAGCAAATACCACTTGAGATAGCCCCTGGGTTTTCTCCCTATGATCATCAGTACAAAGCTTTTCAACGCCTAAATACCCAGGATGGGCACATCCCACAGCCTACCCTGCTGACTACCGGTACCGGCTCAGGTAAAACCGAATCTTTTCTGTTTCCGGTTCTTGATTATTGCTACAAGCACAAAGATCAAAGGGGCATTAAGGTGATCATTTTATACCCTATGAATGCCCTGGCTACTGACCAGGCTAAAAGACTTGCAGAGGCGATCTGGAAGGATGAAAGACTCAAAGGACAAATTACAGTAGGTTTGTTTATCGGAGAAGGAAAAAACAAGCATAAGTTTCCCGGGACAATGGGCGAGAGTAATGTGATTGAAAACAGGGAAGCTATTGTTTCCAATCCACCCGATATCTTGCTTACCAACTTTAAAATGCTGGACTATGGTTTGATGAGACACCAGTTCCACAGCCTCTGGCACTATAATTTTGAAAACCCCGAACTGCTTAAATTCCTCGTGCTGGATGAATTGCACACTTATGATGGGGCCCAGGGTACAGATGTAGCCAATCTGATTCGCAGGTTAAAGTTAAAGCTGGTAATTCCAAAAGGTCAATTATGTCCGGTGGGAACTTCTGCAACAATAGGAAAAGGGGAAGAATCTATAGCATTGTTAACTGAATATGCTTCGGCAGTATTCGGAGAAGAATTTTTGGCGGAGTCGGTAATTACTGAAAAGCGGTTGACATCCGATCAATTTTTCAACATCTCTGATCGAGACCTCGATGAGTTTATCCCCCGGCTGGTAGGCATAAGCCAGAGTCAACTGGGTGCCAATGAGAATTATCAGGATTACATCATCCGTCAGAAAAAACTCTGGCAATTACCAGAAAACATAAACCCATTCCAACTATCTGTAGAACTTAAAAAACTAAAGATAGTCAAGGACATTACATCTCTTAGTAGCGAGGGAATCCTGTCTGTTGATAATTTAACGACACGTCTGACTGATGTAAACCCAGCTTTCCAACGATTACCGGAATACCATGAAGAAGGAAATCTCCATCCAAGGGAAGAAGTTATTACCTCCATCCTGGCTCTGATAGCTGAAGCAAAGTCAGATGAGGAGGAAAAGTTTCCCTTTTTGTATCTCCAAATTCAGCTCTGGATACGTGAATTGAGTGGTTTACTCAGGGTATTTGATGAAAAGCCCAGGTTTAGCTGGAGGGATAGTATCAGTAAAAAAGATGACAAAGC
>JAUXDO010000020.1 GCA_030618315.1 Candidatus Peregrinibacteria bacterium
GCTCAGCGGGTTCTTTGAATACCTTAGCCAAAAAGCTAAGCATCTTTTCTGTTGATTTAACAGATTGTGTTCCAAATTTAGCGAGTTCAGCTGACGCTTTTGCCACCTCTTCTGTTTCTGACATAAAATTCATATTAAAAATTATTGTGGATGCTTATTATAAACTATTTTATTACTTCCTACAACGTATTAATGTTTCGCTAACGCGAAATAGCTTAGGGTGTTACTGCATTTAAACTAAATGAGGACTGAGAGAAAACGTGTTGCTCATCCGCCAACAGCGGTATATACGGTTCGCTCCCTATATAGAATGGAATATCGCTCACCCACATTTGCTACTGTTGAGCCTTTGGCATATTATAACAGCAACAAACGTCGCATATACCGCAAACGTTGTAGGAAATACACAAACGCAATATAATAGATATAAATATAACTTATAAAATCATGAAAACTAAAATCATATTCATAATAGTTGGTATTCTTTTTACTTCAGTAACCGCTTTCGCCTTTAGCGACTTAACGAATAATCATACCTATAATGAAGCAATCAATTTTATTAAAGAAAACAATATTGTCCAGGGGTATCCTGACGGAACGTTTAAACCGGACAATAAAATAAATCGTGCAGAACTATTGAAAATTATTATTGAAAGTAAATTTTCAGATGACGAAATTAATAATGCTTTAAATGAATATCGTGCAAAAAATTATTGGTATATTGATTTACAGGATGTAGATATCGACTCTTGGTATGGTTCATATGTACGTATAGCAATACGAGAAGGTATTACAGAAGGATATCCAGACGGTACATTTAAACCATCTCAAAATGTAAATTTTGTTGAAGCACTTAAAATCGTATTAAAAACATACAATATTGCTTATACGGAAAATACGACCCCTTGGTATAAAGGGCTTGTAGAAAAAGGGGCTGAATTAAATTTAAATCCACTCGACATCACTAGGTTCGATCTAAACATTACACGTGCACAAATGGCAGACATGATCACTCGTATTGTTAAAATGAAGGAAGGTACTTTGGAAGATTACCTAGGAAGTGCAAGTGTAATAAAACAAGATTATGACTATATAAAAAATGGCGAAAGCAATGTAACTGCATTTTTAAACAGAGGTGAAATAAGCAATGAAAATGATGAAAAACAATTAATTCCATACGATGAATTATCCACAAACTATGAATCAATTAATTTAAGTGAGTTATTTGGTCAAGCTGATACTAATTGTTATGATCTTTTAACAAAATTGGATAATTGCGAACCATATAGTTGTTATACACCACACATGCTTGATCCATCTTCAAGGGTCGAATATGACATTATTGGAAAAGAAGATGATAATTGTATTCTTTCAGTTAAAAATGATCCTATGCTACAAGAATGTAGTCTTACTCCAGATGGATTAATGGAGTATACAAAGCAAAAAATGGCATTTTTTACAGGTCAGTCTATGTCGTACAAATCAGACTCCGAAGGAACCTCTATAACAATTAATGGAATTGTTGTAGAGAATATTGAGGAAAAAGAATGTGTGCAAAAATGGCTTGATCCTGAAATGCAAGCATTACAAGAAAAACAGGAAGAAACCTTGGCACAGTGTAAAGTATGTGAATTCTGTAATGACGGCAAGGAAAAGCTTGTAACAGGTTCTAACAATGGAGAAGTTAATTTTACATGTATGGAATGTACTTTCGATAGTAATTGTATAGATGGATACGAATGCTCTGATGAGAATAAATGTATTAAAATTGAATAATTTTAAGTTTAGAATTAAACACAGAACAAAAGACTATTATATTGCGTTTGTATACAACCTACAACAGCAACTATAAGGTAAAAAAATAGTGTCTATTTGATGATTAAATCAAGGTGTCACTATTTTTGTTACCCAAATTTTGCAATGTTCCACTTCGTGATATTATAACATTACAAATCTTCTTATAGTCGCAAACGTTAACCAACATACATTTTTTTGTTATTTAGATGTTTCCCGTTCCGATTTCTTAGAGAGATTATTATTTAGAGAATACACAAGGAAGTGCAAAACAATATATTACTTACTAATCAAAAAAATTGACTAATATTTTTACTGTTGCTATTCTGACTTCTTATTATTTAACTTGATAAAAATGGCATTAACTCATTTCTACAAAATAGCATCACAATTTCCAGAGATACATCAGCAAGCAATGACTGTATCAGAAGAGGATGCTAGAGTTATAAATGATCAAAAGGGTAAGATGTGGACAGGCACTGTAGACCCTAAAAACTCTCTCGGGTTTTCTATAGATCTGAATATAAAATTAAATGATGCCTTACTAAAAGCAGGATCAAAAAATCGATTCGATTTTGCTGGGATACTTCAGTCATTACCGTCATTGCTTGATGCAAATAAATACGGACCTGAACTTATTGTTGAGATAGGAGGATCACGAGAAAAACTGGAGGAAGTTCTTAATAGAAATGAATAGAAACATTGTTGAGGCATCTAAACGACTAAGAACAAGTAGATAATTAAACAAAAATCGCACTCCCTATCCTAATCATATTCGCCCCTTCCTCGAGGGATATTTTGTAGTCTCCGCTCATTCCCATCGATAAATATTGAGCGTCGGTTTTATCGAATAGTTTTTTCAACAATCGAAAACATTTTCGTACCTTTTTCTCGTCATTCGACATCACTCCAATCGTCATCAATCCAATTACTTTAACATTTGACAGTTCCGATGCCTCATCAATCAAATCAAGTGCCTTACTGGGCGATATACCGCTCTTCTGAGGCTCGTTTGAGGTATTTACCTGAATCATTACCGGCATCGTTTTATCGAGCTTTATACACTCTTCACTGATCTTTTTCGCCAGCTTCAAACTATCCACACTTTGGATAACATCAAAATGCTTCACAACATCCTTAACCTTGTTGGTTTGCAAATGTCCAATAAAGTGTTTTGTAACGAATGGAGGCAGACTATCCATTTTTTCCCTGGCCTCCTGCCACTTGTTTTCCCCGATATTAGTAATTCCATTATTAATTACTAGCTTTATTTCATCAACTGTCCGATTTTTTGTTACGGCAACAATGGTGACGGATTCATCCACTTCTGATTTTATTTTTTGAATATTTTCGTAAATGCTCATGTAAGCAGTATAGCAGGGTAAGTCCGGATTCAACACTAATAGGGTTAAATGCAGATATGGGGAAGAATAAGTGGCAGGAAGCTAAGAATTTGGAAACGGTCAAACAATTGATTACTACTGATATATTTAATTTTTTGATGATAATTGCTTTTAGTGAGATATTATGGTAGATTCTCCTTGGTATAATATAAAAATAAAAACATGAGAAAATTTTATCTAATCAGTGCCATAGTAATTGCGGTAGTTATTCTTGTCCTGTCTTTCGCGCAATTCGGCGCAACATGTACCTGGTATTTAATCGCACCAAATACTTCTGCATATCTGGTTTTACTTCAGGCAGCTGGATTAGGTGCAGCGATGGGTGGGCTACTTGTTATGTTCTGGAAGACTCCGGTAGAGACAGAAGATGATGACGATGTTGAGATGGAAGATCTTTCTGGAAGCAGTGACGAACAAAGTGTTGAAAATGACAAGGTTGAATAAATTATTTGTTCAACAATAGAACACAAAACGTACCCATGAGTAAAAAATCAGTTCTATTTATGAAATAGAATAATTGTTTGTCAATTGTAAATATTGGCTTTAGTAAGCCAATAAATTTTTGAGTATGGAAAATTGAAATAAAAAGTCTTGCAAACCAAAACCACTATCTGTATAAATATTTTGCACACGAGAGAACACATTGTGCCTTTAGACAAAAATTGAAAACGAAAACAATTATCAACAAAAATTAAATAAAAAGTATAGATAAAATTGTTTCGTCGTTTTGTTATTTAGTCATTTAAAAATTATATGTTAAAAGCATTATTCAGTTCCAACACTCGTATCAAATTACTCAATACATTTCTGCTCAATACTGAAGAGGAATTTTTTATTCGTGAGCTTACCCGTAAATTAGATGAGCAGATTAATTCGATTCGTCGTGAATTAGATAATCTAAAAAAGATTGGATTACTCAGAAGTAAAGTAAGGAATAGAAAGAAGTATTACTATGTAAACAAAGACTTCCTTATTTTTGATGAACTTAGAGATATCTTTATCAAAGCAAGTAGCAATGATGAACAAATGGCAAGAAAGATAGCAAAAATGGGAAATGTTGATTTTATGATGTTATCCGGACTTTTCATCGGAAAAGAATCGGCTGTTGATCTGCTTATTGTAGGAGACATAGATAAAGATAAGCTGAAAGGATATCTACATAAATCTTCGAAAGATAAAAAAGATATTAAGTTTACAATAATCACCAAAAAAGACTTCTTATACCGCCTGGAGTGCAAAGATAAATTTGTTTATGACATGATTGGAAATAAGAAAAATGTGGTACTTGTTAACAAGCTGAAGAAAGAGCTTACAAAATTTATTTAAAGAAATTTTCCAAGATTTCTGATTTCTGAATTGAGATTTCAGAATCTCATTTCTGATTTTACATTTAGTATTCTTTACTGTAAGCCAAAAAATCTCAAATAAAATATAAAATAACAAATCTCAATTCTTACTTCGAATCCGAAATCAGAAATCAGAAATCAGAAATGAATTTTTCACTTGCAATCTTTAGTAAAGATAACTAAAGTGTATTAGCATTTTTCATTTTGAATCCAAAAAATGTTAAATGATAAATTATAAATGTTAAATTAATCATATGCATCCGCTAATTCAAGAAGAGCAAAAGAAGCAATTAAAAAAAGTACCTGAAATAAGAGCGGGATACACTGTTCGTGTAAGCCAAAGAATTAAGGAAGGAGAAAAGGAGAGAGTCCAAAATTTTGAAGGTTTGGTAATCAGAGTCGGACATGGAGAAGGGATTGAGGGGACCTTTACTGTGAGAAAAATTGTTGAGGGAATCGGTGTTGAAAAGATCTTCCCATTACATTCCCCAAATGTTAAAAAAATCGTTGTAATTAAAAAAGCTAAAGTCCGTCGTTCAAAGCTTTATTACATGCGTGAGCGTTCTGGCAAGTCAGCACGTTTGACTGAAAGACACGTAACAGCTGAGGAAAGAGCAGTAGAAGATGCCAAGATGGAAGAAATGGTACAGGAGGCAGTTAAGGCTGAAGAGAAGCGTAAGAAAGAAGAAGAAGCCGCAAATCCACCTGCCGAAGGTAGTGAGCAGGCCGAATCTGCCGAAGGCAGTAAACCAGTTGCAGAAACAGAACCAGTTGCAGAAACAACTCCAGAAACTCCGGAAGAAGAGAAAGAGCCGGAGGCTGAGACAAAAGAAGTCGAATCAGAATTAGCTGAAGCTGAAAAAGCTGAACCAGAAGCTCCAAAGGAAGAAGCTGTTTAATTTTATTTTGATTGCAAGTGAAAAATTTCAAATATACATCGTTTACTTGACTTATTTTTGCAAATATCGTAAAATAGCTCGCCTATACTCCTCTGCTTAAATAATTCAGATAAATGTATAATGCTCCGAAGCTTTAATGTAGCTTTGTGAAGCCAAAACATAATTATTTAGCTACGGAGTATAATCCAATTTATTAAAGTGAAGGAGTATAACATTAATTTGATTGAAATGGCATCAACTATCAAAAGAACAATCGCATCATTAAGCGTTGCAGGGATAATGTTCCTATCGATTGGAACAGTATTTGCCGGAACATTCGGCGACGTAGTTCCGGAAGACTGGTATTTTACCGCAGTAGAAGAATTGGCAGTAGATGGGGTGTTTGATGTAAACGATCAGTTCAGACCACATGATTTAGTTAATCGTGCAGAACTTGTAAAAATTGCTGTTACTGCAATAGATGGTATGCGTTATTTTGATGCTCCGGAAACTCCGACTTTTCAAGACGTATCACCAGATGCGTGGTATTATGATTACGTTGAGGCAGCGGTAAGTTTTGGGATAATACACGGTTATGCAGATGTTCACGGTAATCCAACAGGATTCTTTGGACCGGATAACAATGTAACCAGAGCACAGGCTGCTAAGATTCTAGTTGAAGCATTCGCTTATCCGACCAGATTAGAACCACCTTCTCCATTTACTGATGTGATCAGGCAGAATTGGTTCTATGAATATGTGACAACCGCATACAACCATCATATATTAAGCGGTTATGGTAATGGGCATTATGGGCCTTATGATTCTGTAACGCGCGCTCAAATGGCTAAGATGACCCATCAGGGGATGAGAGACGCAGAGATTAGATTTGCTAGTAAGTAATTTTTATGAAAATTGGCATTGTCGGCAATTATGGAGCCACGAACATAGGCGATGATGCAATATTAACTGCAATTCTAAAAAGCCTGTCAGGGCATGAGATTACAGTCTTTTCAGCCAATCCTGATAAAACCAAAATCGATTTTGGAGTGCATGTTGCCCCGTTATTTCCTTTGGGCATCAGGTCTCTTTTTAAAATTGGCTTCAGAAAGTCAATAAGTGCTATGAGAAAGGTGGATGCGGTAGTATTGGGTGGCGGGGGATTATTTCAGGATAATCATCTGTATGCATGTTTTATTTGGGCATGGCAGATATTCTGGGTAGTTCATCTTCGTAAACCATTATTTATTTTTGGCACAGGAGTAGGTCCGCTTAAAACCAGAATAGGAAAATGGCTTACAAAATGGGCATATAGCAAGGCAGAAATAATTACAGTGCGTGACGACTATTCAAAGGACACTTTGTCTAAAATTGGCATTCTTGAACACAAAATTTATACAACATCCGACCCAGCGTTTGTGTACAGAAAGCCTGGCATAAGTAAGGAGCGAACAAAAAATGTGTTCATAATATCGCTTAGACCTTGGCTGAAGTACAATTCCAGGATAATCAGTACTTTTTCATCATTTTTAGAGAAATTAAAAAAGGAAAAGAATGCCGAGTTTATTTTTACATCAATGCAGCAAATTAAGGAACATGATCAGCGAATAATCGATGCGGTCTGCAGAAAGGTAGGTGGTGAACTTTATATTCCAAGGCATTTCACGGATCTCATATCAGTTATGCAGTCTGCAGAATTTGCAATAGGAATGCGTTATCATTTTCTCATCGCTGCTATGCTTACTGAAACACCGGTTTTACCAATCAGCTATAGTCCAAAAATTGATGAGTTATTTAATGGCACTCACATGGAATCGTATGTTGTACCAGTTAGCCATTTATCCACCTCCGTTTTAGAAAAAAATCTAAAAAGACTATCTGTTGATTATAACAACGTAAAGATATTCGAAAAGATGCAAAAGCTTAAATTAAGAGATCTGGCAGAGAAAAATGTAGATATGTTCGATGATTTCGCAAAAACATTTGACCAAAAATAGATTGAATGCTAAAGTACGTCAGCATTAATTAATTTACAATTTTTAATTCACAATTTACAAAAGTTTGAAAATTTAAAATTTAAAATTCGAAGATATGTTTGCAATCGTTGAAATCGCAGGAAAACAATTCAAAGTCTCTAAAGGAGATAAAATTGAAGTACCTAAGCTAAAAGATAATAAAGAAGGGGATAAAGTAAAGACTGAAAAAGTTCTTCTTAACTCTAAAGACGGAAAAACCAATATCGGAGCTCCTTATGTAGGCGGTTCTGCTGTAGAATTTACTGTTTTGGAGCATGGAAAAGGAAAGAAAATCCGCGTATTTAAAAAGAAATCAAAGAAAAGGTATGAGCGAACACAGGGGCACAGACAGCAGTTTAGTATGATAGAGGTTACGGGGGTTAAATAAATTGATAATAAATATCACCGAAGGCGCGATTGGCCAATCTCGCCTTCGGTTTTTTAATTTAATTTTTTTAAAACTCCCTCCAAATCACCCGCAAGCGGAGCAGTAAGATGAATCTCCTCATTGTTTTTTGGCAGTCTGAAAGTAAGTTCCGCAGCATGTAAAAACTGCCTATTTAAGTTTAGAGTTTTAAGTTTAGAGTTTAGAATTTTATCCCCATACATCTTGTCCCCACAAACCGGATGATCTATCGCCGAGAAATGAACACGTATCTGATGAGTTCTTCCTGTCACAATTTGCACCTCCACAAGACTATAATCACCAACATACTTAATCACTTTGTAATGAGTAAGGGCGTATTTGGCATGTTTTTTGGTTGAGACGCGCATATCTTTCTGTCCGCCTATCTTTTCTAATGGTGATTCAATACTTCCCGCCTTGGGGCTTAAATGACCTTTTAGCAGTGTTATATATTTCTTAGTAATCTCTCTATCATGAATCTGCTTGGAAACATAGTTATGAGCCTTATCATTTTTAGCAGAAATAATAAGTCCTGAAGTATCTTTATCAAGTCTGTGAACGATACCTGGACGCTTTTCACCGCCAATCCCACTCAAGTCCTTGCAGTGATACATTAATGCGTTTACAAGCGTACCGGAAACATGTGCGCCATGATCCGTCGGATGCACCACCATGCCAGCTGGTTTATTTGTTACAACAATATCCGAGTCCTCGTAAATAATATCCAGAGGAATGTTTTCGGAGAGTATACCCACTTCTTTAATCGATGGAATATTTACAAGCAGTTCATCATTTTCCTTGAGGTTATGTGAAGTTTTTGTCGTCTTTTTATTATTTACAAAAACATAACCATTCTTGATTATTTTCTGAATAAACGCTCTTGTTAAGTCAGGTTTTACCTTAGTAATGTATTTATCCAGTCGCATACCGACTTCCTCCGATTTAATTGTGTAGTGTCTCATTTGTAAACGATATGACGATACCATACTTTTTTGATTTAAGAATATTGATTAGCGATTTTAGAATAGCGATTTTACAGTAAATCTTAAATCACTATTCGCTAATCTTAAATCGTAAATCAAGGTGTCATTTCGTCACAACGTTTTAATAAATTGACATCTCACCTCAAAAATGATTAAATAACCTTCCTTGTTCTTTAAAAAATCGTTTAGAAGTTAAAAGGGATAGTGCAACAAACAATGGCTACGGCCAAAGGAGTATGAAATGAAAAATCTAATGATATCGCTTTTTCTTTTTGCTTTGGTTTTAGCCGGATGCAACAAGAATGCAGCAGAAGCGCAATCTGCAGATGGGGAGGAAGTATCGTCAATTGATAAGCCAATGTCGGCTCCGGATTTTGAACAGAGAGCGCCTCTTGTAGTAAGTATTGAGAAATTTCCTGCTACAGTGGGGCATCAGGAATTCATCGACTGGGTTTCCACAAAGCTCAGATACGAAGAAGGCTTGCTAAGAGGAATCATTACCGCCAAATATAAAGGTAAAACTCTTAGAGTTGCCCTTATTTATTACGGTGACATGTCATGGCAATACATCTATGATCCGATTATACTGAACAGCGACATGAAGGCGATTTTCGGGTTTTATCTAACTGGCGGAATCATTGAAAATAATGATCAGGCAGTTGAGGATAACTATCCGACCTTTGAGGTGCCTGAAGATCAAAGCAAAAAGTTCGTAAAAGTTGTTCACCGCCACATGAAATTGAGCAATCTTCTAGAAGATCTCGAAATCATATGGAAATCCGAAGAAGGATCCCCAATCTCAAAGCCACCTGTTGGCTACTAGTCTCAGTCTGCTGAATCGACCTCTGGTATGGTTTAGTGGCACCTTTGCACTATTCCATACCCTTTTAGTTTCTAAAAATAATTATGTCCCCAGAAAAATTCAAATCAACGGGAGAATCACAATCAAATTTAAATGTTTTTAAAGATGCCAGATTTTTTATGGTTTTGGCAATGATTGCAATTCTTGCATCAGGATGTGAATCAAAAGAAAATCAGGCTGATGAAATCGATCAGGATATTGCTGGTGTAAAAGATGACAAGGATGCAGATTCTGAGACAATAAAGGAATGGATGCGGTTGTCACAAGAAAAAGATACAGACCCAGTAATATGCGAAGAGTTGCCAGTGGCTGATGCCGGAGCAGAAGTGAAAGAGGAAAGCTTTGAAGAGTTAGTTGCAAGAATAGATAAGGTTCTAAGATTCGGTGTACCTTATCAACTTACAGAAAAAATCACCCGAATCAGGAAAAGTAAAGTTTGTTATGCCGGCGATTCATATATGGTCGGAATTACCCATGAAGGAAAAAGAAGAGTAAAAGAGGAAAATGTTAAGGCAGAAGTCGGTAGACTATTTGTAGCTAATGGAGAAACGGGGGTTGATGATGATATTGAAAAACACGCTATGGAAGCGATTAATAATCCTAATTGCAAATTATTGATAATCAACGGAGGATTTAATGATTTAATGGAAGATTGCAGTGATGAAAGTTACGAAAGAGTATTAGCCGGATATAACAGAATTCTTGAAGCAATAAGAAATAGAGTGGGGGAGGGGGATGGTAGTTTTGAAGTTATCTATTACGACATACCAATCACGCCAAAAAAAGGAAAGGAAATGAAACAAGTTAACGCCCATGCCACAAAACTAAATAATTTTATGGCTGAGCAGGATGAGGTTCGTGTAATCAAAACATCCGAACACATAAAAAAATGGAGAAAAGACAAAATGCACCCGAAAAGTCGGGATTATAAGAAGCTTTTCAATCAGGTTAGAAAATTCATCAGATAAGCTGAAAAAAAGTTTGACTTTATTTCCAGCATCCGTATAATTCTTACGCGTCAAAGACAGCAGGCCAGTACATAAGCCCTGCCCAGACTATATAAAATTTTAAGTTTTAAATTTTAAAACAGTCTCACGTCTGCGCACGATGAGATTTTTTTTATCTTCAATCTTCAATCTTCAATCTTTAATCTTTAATCTTCAATAAAAGATGGCAGTTACAAAGCAAAAAAAAGAAGAGATTTTGGCAGAATTAATCGAAAAATTCACAAGATCACAGTCAGTGGTTTTCGCTGATTATAGAGGGCTTGATGTTGCAAGTATCTCCGATTTACGTAGTAAACTAAGAGAAGGTGATGCTGAAATGAAAGTGGCAAAAAAGACTCTTATAGCTTTAGCAGCTAAAGACCAGAAAATCGATAGCCTGGATGAAACAGGAATGGAAGGTCCGGTTGCGGCTACTTTTTCATACGAAGACCCTCTTGCCGGAATCAAAATCCTTTTTAATTTTTCAAAGCAGAACGATAACTTAAAATTGCTTGGCGGAGTTATTGATGGAAAAGCAGTTGGTCCGGATGTTATTGAAAAGTACGCAAAACTTCCTGGACGAGAAGAGCTTCTTGCAAAGCTTATGGGGTCTATAAACGCTCCTGTTACCGGTTTTGTCGGCATCCTAAATGGAGTAATAAGTGGATTCGTTAGAGTCGTATCCTCATATAAAGACAGTCTTCCGCAAGAAGAGGTAAAGGCAGAAGTCAAGGAGGAGTCTCCAGAAGCTCCAGTTGCAGAAACTCCTGTCGAGGAGCCAAAAGATATACCCCAGAGTGACTCTGAACCTGCGAGCGAAGCCAAGGAAGGTGATACCCCATCAGAACCTGAAACACCAGCGGAAGAAAAGCCTACTGAGGATATACCCCTAGATGACACAGAGCAAACGGACGAAGTCACAGAAAACAGCACTGACGAAAAACCAGCAGATGAAACTCCTGCCGAAGAGGTTGCTGAAGAAGAAGGCAAACCTAACGAAGCTAACGAACCTAACGAAGCTAACGAAGGTGATAAGGGGGAGGAAAAAACTGATTAATCAATTCGTAATTTTCCCGTTCTCCGTAGTAATATTTATTTAAATATCCTTTGTAGATACTACGTGAGAAATAATCAAAACCCCTACTACGAAGGATGAATAATTTTTAATTCTTAATTTATTTAGTTATGTCTGACGATATTAAATTATCAAAATCCGCACAAGGTATCCTTGATGAGGTAAAAAAACTTCCGGTTCTTGAGCTAGCTGATCTAGTAAAAGCTATGGAAGAAGAATTCGGCGTTTCTGCCGCAGCCCCAATCGCAGTAGCTGCTACTGGCGGTGCTGGTGGCGGAGAAGCTGCTGCCGAAGAGAAAGATAGTTTCGATGTGGAACTTACAGCTGCTGGAGGTCAAAAGATTCCAGTAATCAAGGCTGTACGTGAAATTACAGGACTTGGTCTTAAGGAAGCAAAAGATCTTGTTGATGCTGCACCTAAGGTAATAAAAGAAGGTGTAAAGAAAGACGATGCAGAAAAAATGAAAGCTCAGCTTGAAGAAGTAGGTGCTACTGTTGAGTTGAAATAATATCTTTATAAAATTACAGTGCTCAAGTGTTAAGTGCTCATGTGCTCAAGTATTTCTTGGACAGCACTTATAGCACTTGATGTTTGAGCACTTGAGCACATATTGAATATGGCTTTTAAAACCAGACAAATTCGAAAAAAACCACCAATCAAACCTTTTAAGAAACTAAAAAAAGTTGGTGGTTTTGTTATAAAATCAGCCGCGAAAACAACTCCTAAGCAACGAAGTTATATAATGGGTGCAATTCTTGTGATGCTATCCATTTTTATTGTAGGAAAAGTCATGGTATTAGCTTACAACTTTATACGAGGCTTTGACCCAAAAGATATTATCTTTGCGTTTGGTTCTGAATTAAAACAGGACGAGAATGGATACACGAATATTATTTTGTTAGGGGATGGTGGACACACACGTGACGGTGCGGATCTTATAGACACGATTATGGTAGCAAGCATTGATTACAAAAAGAATGCTGTGACCTTAATGTCAATACCGCGTGACTATTATCTTACAAATGTGACCTGGCCGGGAAAAATCAATGAATTATATAGAAATCATAAATTTGAACATGAAACAGAAGACGAATTATTTGAACTTTTTCAGGATGTAACAGGAGAAATAGCAAATCTGGATATTCACTATTATGCTCGCATAAACTTCAACGCATTTGTAGAAATTGTAGATAGCTTAGGTGGGATTACAATCGAGGTAAAGGATTCGATTTATGATCCTTACTATCCAAATGAAACCGATAACGGATACACTTTATTCACTGTGGATAAAGGAATTCAGGATATGGATGGTGAAAGGGCATTAAAATTTGTAAGAAGCAGAAAAACTACTTCTGATTTTGATCGTGCTTTTCGTCAGCAGCAGGTTATTGAAGCGCTCAGGGAAAAGGCATTATCAAAAGATATACTCACAAGTCCAAAAGCATTAAAGAATATTTATAATGCGGTAGATTCAAACACTAATACAAATTTATCCATACGAGAAATAATAGCTCTTGCTGGTTTTGGAAGTCATTTAGATAGAAATCATTTGATTTCAAAAGTGCTTCATGATGATCCGGGGCAGGACGGTGGGTTTTTATATACTCCTGAAAGAGATATTTATGATGGTCTTTTCGTGTTAGTGCCGTTTGGTGATGATCTTGAGCTTATTCATAAGTATTCTGACTATATTTTTAATCATCGTGAAGCGTTCTGGAATCCGCCAAAAATTGAAGTGTTAAATGCTACAAAATATTCGGGTATAGCAAGAAATGCAGCTTATCAGATGAATCGTTTTGGTTTCAATATTGTTAATTTAGATAATTACTACGATAAGGCGGGTGAGAAGAAATATCTGGAAAAAAGCATTATCCTTTATTACGACTGGGAAGAAGATAAAAACAATAATGTAACACCTACTTATCAATCTACGTTAAAAGCTTTAGAGAGCTTTGTAAAAGCCAGTGCTATGCCGGAAAGTAAGGGTAATTTTGTTCCCGACGCAGATATCTCAATTATACTCGGAGACGATTATGATGTTTATCTAGTGAAATAGCTTGCCAAGACCCATTTTTTACCCTAAAATACCACAGCTAATTGTCGATTTATGTTGTAAGTTGAAAGATTTAAGTTAATCTACAGCATGCAACATTAATCATAAATCTTACAACTTAAAACCTATCAGATGCCAGTAATCAAATCAGCAATTAAAAGAGCGAAACAGAATAAAGTACGTTACGAACGTAATCGTCACTATTCAAGTCATATGAAGTCAATGATGAAATTGATTTTAGATTATGTAAAAAAAGGTGAGACTGAAAAAGCAACTAAAATAATGCCAAAAGTAGTTAGCTCTATCGATACAGCAGCAAAAAAGAAGCTTATTCACAAACACAATGCTGCTCATAAAAAATCTAGAATCGCAAAGGCAATTAGTAGCATGGGCGAGAAGAAAGCTGAGAAGAAGGTTGAGAAGAAAGCTGAGAAAAAAACTAAATAATCTTATTGAAGGACTAAGGATTAAGAACTAAGGACTAAGCTGAATTATGTTTAATCCTTAATCCTTACTTCTTAATCCCATTAAATGTCGAAGGGCAAATATTTAGGTATAGACTACGGGGACAGGAGAGTGGGGATTGCTATCTCCGATTTTAATAAAGAAATTGCATTTCCTCGTAATTTTCTGGAATTTAAAAGTGCCAAAGGTTTAATCAATCAAATCCGTGATATCTGCGAAAAGGAACAGGTCGTCAAAATTATACTTGGCTTGCCCATACAAATGGACGGTACATTCGGAGAAAGGGCAATTGAAACTCAGAAATTTTTCGATAAGTTAAAGGAAGGTCTGCCAAATATAGAAGTAGACTTCTTTGACGAGCGTCTAAGTACTGAATACGCCGTAAAGGCACTTAATATGCAGGGGATTAAAGCCAAAGATCAAAAAGGCAAGCGCGATACTCTGTCCGCTCAGATTATATTACAGAATTATTTGAGTAGCTTGAAAAACTAAATAGCGGTTAGCGACTAGCGACTAGCGGTTAGCTC
>JAUXDO010000102.1 GCA_030618315.1 Candidatus Peregrinibacteria bacterium
ATAACCAGGTTACACGGTCATCACGCGTATATGATAAAATTTCGTCAATATCCTCTTTGAAACCCATATTCAGCATTTCATCAGCTTCATCCAGAATAACATACTTTACATTTTCAAGCCTGACTGCTTTGCGTCTAATCAAATCCAATAACCTGCCAGGTGTAGCAACTACAATTTGTGAGGGTTTTTTTAACTGTTGTATTTGATTGACAATAGCCGCACCTCCATAAACGACCACTACATTCAGGGCTTTATTATTTTGGGAAAAATCTACGAACTGCTGAGCAGTTTGTTGCCCGAGTTCGCGTGTAGGAGCCATCACAATGGCCTGTGTAGCTCTATCAGAAGAGTCGATTAGCTCAACTAATGGAAGTCCAAAAGCTGCTGTTTTCCCTGTTCCTGTCTGTGCAAGTCCTATGAAATCAGTAGGATTATTACCTAGTAACAGTGGGATTGCTTTTTCTTGAATTGGCGTTGGCTCGGAAAATCCTATTTTATCAAGGACCTCAATAGTTGATGATGATAGCCCTAGTTTTGAAAAGTGATTCAATAAAGTAAAGTTAAATGAGCGGCAAAAATAGGCAATTCATTCATCATAACCCTCTGAATGAGAAATAAATATTAAAATAAATTGAATTAAATAAAAAAAGAATGATGGATTATCGTTGATTCCTATCACTGGAATCCTGACTCTCCATCATTCTTAAAACTCGATTTATTTAGAGCCGGCAAAAAGCCCTTTGAGTTGATCTATCACCTGTCCGCCACCTGAAACAGTAATTTTACCGACTTTTTCAGCAATTTTTTCTACATATTCCATCTCTTTCAATTTAAACAACATATTGTTGTCTTCCATCAATTTTGCAGTATTCAGCAGATTCCTGGTGGAAGCTGTTTCTTCCCTCCTGGTGATAATGTTTGCCTGTGCCTTCTTTTGAGCCACCAGCACCTGGTTCATGATTTCCTTCACGTCTCCGGGAAGTATCACATCCCTGATTCCCGCATCCAAAAGCTCGATGCCTAGAATTCTGGCTTTGTCCATCAAGTTTTCTTTCACATAAACTGACACGGCTTCTTTTTTGTCAAGCAATTCATCCAGAGTTAAAGTGCCAATGAATTCCCTGAGGGCCAACTGAATCAAAATATAAAGCTGTTTTTCGAACTCTTTGTTCTTCAACAGGGCTGTTTCTGAGTCAATTACTCGATACTGCGTGAAAAAGTTTACCCTCAAAGCTGCTTTATCCCTTGTCAGGATTTCCTGTCCGGAAATTTCCATTTGAAGCTGTCTCAGGTCACTGATCAAAACATTAACATCTTTGACGCTTTTCCAAAAACTGTATTTACCTTTTTCAAGTTTCTTTATGAATTTTCCATCAATGAGCAGAAGACCTTCTTCATAGTCCTCTACCTTGTAAGTAGATACAAAAACTTTTACTTCATCTTTTTGCAGAACCAGTAAATCAATATTCTTGCTAACTTCTACATTGTTCAAGTCAACCTTTGTGATATTATAATTCATTAATCCCTTGAAGAAAAAGTATCTGCCTGAAGTTAATACTTTGCTGAAATTGCCTTCATTATATATTAAGGCAATTTCGCTGTCCTTAATTTCAATTATCTCTACAAGGTTCCTGAATTTTTCATCATTTAACATAATATTCAAAGAAGTATTGATAACGTATATTTCGTCCATCTTGAAGGTGAGAACGGAATTTGTAAATCCTACCCAGTATACACCTGCTGTAAGAACTTTTTTGTAGTCGCCATTTCGGGCAATAACTCCCACTTTACCTACATTGATTCTAATTTTTTTCATGACTTTGTTTATTTAAGGATTATTAATATTTTTAATTTTTATAGAAAATGTGCCTGGCAAACCATCATTAAGTTGCGGAAATCAGAGAACGCGAAAGTTGTTCACTTCGTTTTCAAAGTTGTCATTCCCAAGGTTCAAAACCAGGTTTTGAGCAGATTGGATGAAATACTCAGAAAAGTCAGCTACATCACTTAGCTGTTTCGCCTGAGTTCAGGCTTCTATCAGATTGGTATGCTGAAATAGAGTATCAGAAAACCCTGGTTTACCAGGCACTACTTTCCTTGATCATTTTTAAAAGTGATCGACTTTTTGGTTGGATTTACAGTCCATTCTGGGTTAAGATTCCAGTGCTCTACCCATTGAGCTATCCGTTGTTAAACGGAGCGGGACTTGAACCCGCAACACCTGTCTATCGCTCTACCACTAAGCTACCCATCTTTCGGTGAGAGAGGAATCGAACCTCCGCCTATAGCATCTATTAGTTAATGATTCATGATGTCAAAGCAGTATATTGAAGCGCAGAGCGGAACAATACTATGAAGCTATTCAGAAACTTTCATCATGGTCTTGGCCAAAATCAACCAGTTAACTGTCTTTAGTGCCTTACACAATATTTTTAAGAACGTTTTGTGGAACAGAAAGGATTCGAACCTTTTTTTACGGATTTTCACTCCGCTACTTTTACCTTTTAGATTACTGTTCACAGTTTGTAATTTTAAGCCCCCTCTCCCCTATTTTAAAAGTAAAGAATCAGGTTTTCAATGAACGAATGTGATTATCATATGAATCACGGTACAAAAGAAAAACATTACTACGCAATCTTTTTGCGCACTGGAAAAAAATACTTAATTTTATTAAAAAAATATTAAATGCCAGCTAATCGAAATGCACTCATACGGTATAAGACTATCGATAAATGTTTACAAAACCGCTATAGATTATGGACTTTAGATGATTTGATAGAAGCCTGTTCAGACGCTTTGTATGAGTATGAAGGAATTTTAAAGGGTGTTAGTAGAAGAACAATCCAGGCAGATGTTCAATTTATGCGAAGCGACAAATTAGGTTATAATGCTCCGATAATTGTAGTTGATAAGAAATATTATACCTATGACGATCCTGATTACAGTATAACTAATGTCCCTTTGACAAACCAGGATATGCAGAAACTAAATGAAACAGTAGAATTTTTAAAACAGTTTAAGGGATTTACGCATTTTAGAGAACTAGATAGCATGATCCAAAAGTTAGAGGCGCATGTTTATTCGCAAGCTACCAACCAGGCACCTGTTATCGATTTTGAAAAGAATGAAGATCTAAAAGGACTTGATTACCTTGAAGTACTTTACCAGGCAATTATAAACCGGAAACCCATTAAACTAACCTATCAATCGTTCACTGCACGCAAATCGAACACCTTTGATTTCCATTGTTATCTGCTAAAAGAATATAGAAATAGGTGGTTTGTTATTGGAGTTGTTGATAGAACAGAAACTCTCATGAACCTTGCGCTGGATAGAATTATAAGTGTTGATAAGAGTGAAATACGTTATATCCCTCGTCCCGGTTTTAGTGCCGATGAATATTATAAAAATACTATCGGGGTTACTGTTTCCAGCTCACGGCCTGTGGAAAAAGTAATTCTTTATATAATTCAAAAACATGCTCCTTACGTATTGACCAAACCTTTCCATTCCTCGCAAAAACTCATCGAGGAGGATCATTATGGTATTACCATTTCAATGAAGGTGCAACTTAATTTTGAATTGGAAAAAGAAATACTTGCCTTTGGAGATGCCATCAAAGTAATAGCACCTGAAAGTCTTCGAAAGCATATCAGAGACCGATTGCAAGGGGGAATTGATCTTTATAATACAGATATCAGCAAAAAAGGGTTGGTAGCATTGTCGAGAAAAATTGAACACCTGGGATTTGGCATTCTTAGTTTTGTATATACAGTTCGGGAAATCAGGAAAATAAAAGCAAAGATTGATAATTTGAACAAAAGCCATCCAGATGGGGTATTAGGCCCATCGATGGATCTATCTCAATTTAATCAATTCAAGCCTTTACTTATTAATAAGAACCTAAGTAATATCATAAAGTGCATAGACAAAAA
The DNA here is from genome assembly GCA_030618315.1 of Candidatus Peregrinibacteria bacterium. Lineage (GTDB taxonomy): Bacteria > Patescibacteriota > Gracilibacteria > UM-FILTER-43-11 > UM-FILTER-43-11 > JAFGCT01. The sequence continues at coordinate 3,936 of JAUXDO010000102.1, forward strand.
CCTTAAACTTATAAATCTCAAAATATTTCAATATCCGTATGAGACAGAGTGGTATCAGCAAATTGCAGGCTCTGAAAGTCCAATTGAAATGCTTCATGATTACAGTTATCGTATAACTATTTACCTGGATGATTCAAATGTAAAGAATGGTGCATTAAAAATTGCACCCCGATCTCACCGCAAAGAACTAGGTATTAAAGAAATAAGAACAATGGGTCACCGAATTAAAGCAGCTATAAAAGGAGCCGATAGTATAAGAAGCGGTATTAACACAATGAAAAGTTTCA
>JAUXDO010000089.1 GCA_030618315.1 Candidatus Peregrinibacteria bacterium
GAAGATTTAGCAATTGGAAAAGTCGATTCAGGAAATGAACCGGCAGTTGGTACTATTACTGGCGGACTTGGAAGTGAAAGCATTAATTTAAATATACCTGAACAATCAATAATTCTTAATGCAGATCAGACCCTATCGATTACTCAGGAATCTAAATTCAATCAATATAACGAACATGCGATATTCAGTTTTATATTGATTACCGCAACAGGTACAGCTTACTTTTTGCTGGCATTGATATTTATTTTAAGGATTGTAATTCTTTGGGCATTACTAATTCTTTCGCCAATATTATTCCTACTTGCAATATTCAAAGTAACACGTGGCTGGTTTGTTAATTGGCTAAGCATTTACGGCAGATGGCTTTTAATTGGACCAATTGCCGCACTTGGAATAGCAATAATTGTTAACATATGGCAGACAGTGGGATTGCCTATAGAAAACACATATGTAGGTGATACATTTGCAAATAACATGACAAATGTTGCATTTTATCTTCCCGGAAAAGCAACCCCAAATACTCTTAGTAATACAGGGGAAATGATGGAATATCTGGTATTTTTATTAATGTTATACATACCGATTTTCTTCGCATTTGCACTTACAAGACAGAAATTTGTAACTGGTATGGCAAACAGAATAGCTGAACATATTTCAAAAAATAAATCAAAGGAGGCAGATGTTGTAACACAGGAGGCACTAATCGGCGAAACAATTACAGTAAATGGAAAAAATGAATTAAAAGAAAAAGAAGGATTCGTTGGTGGGTTAAAAGATGCAATCAACACCAATATTGCCAAGGTTACCGAAACAGCAATGCCTTCAAATATGACAGATACTAAACATCTAAGTACTCATACAATACAAACCGCTGCCAACTTCCTTCCGGAAAAACTGGCAGTTACAAGTATTCATGAAATGATGGGGCTAATTGGAGCCGATAAGAAATCACGAATGAGCAGAGAGATAGCTTTAGAAAAACTAGCTTCACCGAAAGATATAGAAAGCTCAAAAGAAAGAGAAAGAGTATCTGCAGTAAGAAATGAAATAGAAAAGAGATCGTTTAACGGTAACCCGGAAGCGATGATGTATATGGGTGAATTAGAAGCCAAGCTCGCAGAAATGAGCGCCCCATTTGAAACCGCAACTGGAATTAGAGAACGAAACAGTCATACATCAATCGAAATTCTAAAAGAAAAAGAAATAAAAAAATCAAACGTAGAGATCCCGCTTAGCGGGACGTCTAAGAAAAAGAAAGGAAAGCCCGAACAATTAAAAAAATCAAAGAATAAAAACAAATCTAACGTAGAGACACATCGAAATGCGTCTAAAGATAAAAACAAAAAAGAAAAGGAACAATCCAACGTAGAGACGAGCCGTGGCGCGTCTGAAGAAACAAACGACAAACAAAAATAATATGAAAAAACTAACATCAATCATCGGAACGTTCGCAGTTGTACTTCTTAATCCATCGATTGCTTACGCGCAGGATTCAGTATCAACTGAACTCGGTGAAGTATCAAACTTTGGTGAATTGATATCACTTATCTGGGCATACGGCTCAAATATAATCATTGCCTTAGCGGTATTCTTTGTGGTTCTTGGCGCATTCTTCTACATCACATCAGCGGGGAATGAAGAAAAAGTTGAGCAAGGAAAAGAAATGATATTCGGTGCATTTATCGCAATTGTAATTGTCCTGACATCAGGCATTTTAATCAGGCTTCTTCACAAACCTGCATCGGGCAGCAAAGGCGCACTTGCCGAAGTTCCGAGTGTAATTGGAAACGCAACAAATATATTAATTGGAATAATCGGTGCATTTACCGTACTAATGCTGGTTTATTCCGCAATAATGTATTTAACTGCACATGGAAACGTCAGCAATATCAAAAAAGCACACAATGCATTCCGTTATGCGATTTTTGGACTGACTTTAGGCGTTCTTGCCTTTGCGATTGTTAATACAGTAATAAAACTACTCATATAATGTTAGATATTTTAGATCTAATCATAGGCAAAGCATATGCTCAAAACCTAATCCCCTGCCCAGATGGAACAATGGCAGATCCCGATGTTGGATGCACAAATGTACCCGAAGCACTTATCAATTCTCAATCAAGTATTGCCGAAGTACTTTTAAGAATTGCTGGAGGACTGCTTTCGTTCATTGTAGGATTTGCAATTATCTCGTTAATTTATGGAGGAATGCGCTATTCAATGGCAACCGGAAGCAAAAAAGAAATTGAAAAAGCAAAAAATATTATATTCTGGAGTATTTTCGGTCTTATTGTGGCAATACTTGCTAAATATGTTACAGGATTTGTACTTGGGATAATTACTTAAATTTCCAATAGTTATAAAAAGATTCCTCCATGCGCTCTGCTTAGTCGGAATGACCGCTACAAACCTTTGGGGATGGCGAATTTTCGTAGCAAATTCGCCATCCCCACCCATTGCAATCGTCATTCCGAGCGACCAACGGAAGTCGAGGAATCCTACCCCACTTGCAATCGTCATTCCGAGCGACCAACGGAAGTCGAGGAATCCCTTATTAAACATTGTTCATTTTATTAAAAAATATTTTAAAAATTTGTCTATCTATTTTTACTTTTCCCCCTTGTACACAGCAATTTTTCTTGTATACTTTTTTTGAACAACAAATAAAGAAAAACTAATGCAAAAACTATACAAAAAAACCCTCGGACTGCTGTTTTCCGCCATTTTCCTAGGAATTCTATTAGCTCCGATCGCTTTTGCTGTTGAATGTGATGACGATGGAGACAAATACATATCAATCACATACAACCAAATGCAGGAAGTCGTACTCGATAATTTAGAGTACAGACCAGATGGAAACTACCAACCAGACGAGTGGCAGGAAATTTTTGAAGAGTATAAAAAAGGATTAGAAGAAAATCCGGGATTGAACGAGACATACGTATGCGACAATATTGGCTTCATGAAGGGTGCAGAACCTGAAAGATGTAATAAGGTAGCAGTTTCCGCAAATAGTGGAGTTTATGACACATCAAAAATTAGCTCACTAGCTGGAAAAAAGGTTAACCCCGGTGAAATCGACCTTGCAAGCAATGGAATCGATGAAGATTGTGATGGTAAAGATGCCAGCTTACTTGAGTCTGCAGGGCTTGGAGAGGAAAAGGATCTTGAGGATGTTGATAACAAGATAATTTCATTCTTAAGTCGCACAGTTGTTGTTATCTCAATCGCAATACTTATCTTAGGTGGAATACTGTACGCATTATCTGCCGGTAATGAAAGGAAAGTATCAAGAGCTCGCAAGACAATCATTGGAGCTATAATAGGACTACTTGTTGGCTTGTTGGCGCCAACAATCGTGAACTTCATAGTAGCCAACCTCTAGTCTCATCAAACCAAAACAAAAAACAAAAGAAAAAGCCTGTCGAACCAATAAATGAAATGATAGGCTTTTTCGCTACACATCTAATCCAAACATTTACTCACCACCAATCCACTAAATCCATCAGCCTCTCTTTCTCAAATGGAAAAAGAGGCTTTTAGTAATTCTGTAAAACAATGAACTGTAAAACAGCCCACAGCATATTCTGATTGCAGTTTTACTGAACTACTAAACAACAGACAGGCTGTAACCCCTCTTTTTTTAATACAAAAAGAGAGGGGTAGTTTTAAGTGAGATAAATTATTAAAAGGGGTGAGTAAATGTTTGGATTAATTATTTTTATTTCTCCTCTAAATCATCTAACTGATCCCTCAGCTCTGCTGCCTTTTCAAATTCTAAATTGGCAGATGCAAGTTCCATTTGCTGAGTAAGCTCGTGAATAAGTCTTGCCTGCTCTTCTTTTGGTATTGTCTCCTTATCATATCGTTTTTTCGGCTTATGACTAGTCTGAGCAATGTCTGTTATAGCTTTTATGATAGTTTGAGGAGTGATTCCATGCTTTTTATTGTATTCCTCCTGGATTTCACGACGTCTATCAGTTTCCTCCATTGCACCTTTCATTGCAGGAGTCATATTATCTCCATACATAATTACATGACCGTTAACATTACGTGCAGTACGACCGATTGTCTGGATTAAGGCATCTCGTGAACGCAAGAACCCTTGTTTATCAGCATCAAGAATAGCGACAAGTGATACTTCGGGTAAATCCAGCCCTTCACGCAAAAGATTAATACCAACAACAATATCAATATTTCCAAGGCGTAAATCACGCAAAATTTCGATTCTCTCCATTGTATCTACATCCGAATGAAGATATTTTGCTTTTAGATCAGCTTCGAGTAAAAAATCACTGAGTTTTTCAGCCGATTTCTTTGTAATAGTAGTTATTAACACTCGTTCATTTCTTTCCAAAGTCTTTCTGATTTCCTCTAGTAAATCATCTATTTGATGTTCGGTAGGTCGCACTTCAACTGGCGGATCTATAAGACCTGTCGGACGAATAATTTGTTCCACAACATTCTTTTTTCCACTATTTTCAAGTTCGTATTCCTTTGGAGTAGCAGAAATGTAGACAACTTGCTTCACATGCTCCTCAAACTCCTCAAATTTAAGAGGGCGATTGTCGAGTGCCGATGGCATTCTGAATCCATGCTCGATTAAAGTGGTTTTTCTGTTCAGATTCCCATTATGCATAGCATTTAACTGCGGAATAGTCATATGGGACTCATCGATGAAAATCAAAAAGTCATCCGGAAAATAATCAATTAATGTTGAAGGCTGTTCACCCGGTTCACGATTATTTAAATAACGGACGTAGTTCTCGATTCCACTGCAATATCCAACCTCCTGCATCATTTCGATATCATATTCTGTACGGGTTTTTAGCCTTTCAGCTTCGATATTTTTACCGAGTTTTTGAAGTTGATTATATCGTTCATCCAAATCTGTGCGAATTTGCACCAAAGCATTTTCAATCGCCTCTTTGGT
>JAUXDO010000048.1 GCA_030618315.1 Candidatus Peregrinibacteria bacterium
AACGACGATGAGCTTGCTGCTTATTTGAAAGACTATGGTTATAACGGAATTACTTATTCTGGTCTACTTATTAAGTACCATGTAAATCAAACAAATATAGACATTCATTCTCCATGTGATATTAGCGTTGTCAAAGGCGTTTCCTTTATAGGTGATACAGTTTGTATGGATGGACGCTTGGGTGTAAAAAACATTGTTGGGGGAACGCTTAAACCTTGGGATGGAACACTTGTAGCTTGGCCTGAAGGTTGGGCACCTGTACTTTGGCGGTTTACACCTGAACCTTGGCAGGGAATGCCTATATTTGCTAGGCAAGTAGCTATACTTTCACAATTTGGTAATGCTTATGTTGGTGACGGAACTATGATATATGCAAATGAGATGGCAATAGGTGCCGGTAAAAGAGCATATATTGGTTCAAATTCAATTGTTAATATTAATGAATTCTTAAGAATTTTTTCCATAGGTGATTTACCTATAAGTGATGCTGGTATAGGCGCAAAAGCAATAGTAAATGCTAAAAATCTGACAATCAGGTCTACTCGTGAATCTTATATTGGTGCAACTACTGTTGTAAATATTGCTGATACCTTAAAGCTTCATTCAGTTCCTAAGGATGGAGTCACTTCGCCACAAAGCCTTGCTCAGATAGAACATGATGCGATTGTTACGGTAGGTAAGAAGATATCCATTAGTTCGTCTAATAAAGCTAATCTGGGCCAAAAGACATTACTTACTACCAATGAGTTTTATATGTCTGCTGCTTCACCTGATTTATGTTCAATTAGCACTAAAGCAGTTTACAATGCTAATATTCTAAGTGGAAACTGTTTGCTTACTCAGTGGCCAGAGCCAAAGGAGTAGAATTATGCATAATAATAAAAACCCTTCCGAGAAATCGGAAGGGTTTTTTGATTTGAGATTTAGGATTTGAGATTTGCCTATTTAGAACCCCCTAGCCCCCTTGTCATGGGGAATCCTAAGGTGCTTTTTACTGTATTGCAGTATATTAGTAATTTACTGATATACAGACATTACAAACTACCTTCTTCCCCCTGACAAGGGGGCTATTGGATGGATTGTGGAAGGGGGTTTAAGATAGGAATTTAGCTAATACCCAACCTAGCCTCAATTTCCTGATCGACGAATACTCTTTTACGACCGTACTTCATACGGGAATATTTTTTAAGTATTTCGGAAAGTTTTTCGTTACTGATTGGATCCCAGATTGTTTCCATGGAGAAAGGACGGGATGTTGTGTTGTGAATATTCAATTTAATATATGCCTTGTAATTTGCGATACTAAGGATGTCTTGTTCGGAAAGTAATGGTGCATATTCTTTTGCCATATATTCAGCATCATCCGCACCTACTTTAAAGGAGAGCATTGTACCCACGTTACCAAATACAGCGTCACGAACACGGGTATCGTCTTTACCTGTTGGCGTTTTGGTAAGCTGTGCTATGTACTGATGAGCCATGATTAATGCCAGACGATATTTACGGGCTTCAGAAAGGATTGATGCAAATGTATCTGTCGCGAAGTTCTGGAATTCATCCACGTATAAATAGAAATCCTTACGTTCTTCTTTCGGAATTTCCTGACGTCCCATGGCCGCCATATTAATTTTATTTACAAAGATCAGACCGAGAAGCTGGGCGTTTAAGTCCCCTATTTTACCCTTTGAAAGATTTACCAGAAGTATTTTTTGGGTATCCATTATTTCACGGATGTTGAATGCACTTTTAGGCTGACCGATAATGTTACGAATTGTTGTATTTGTTATAAACGGACCGAATTTGGAACTAAAATACGGAATCATTTCCTGTTTTTCACGATCACCTGTATTGGCATATTCATGTTCCCAGAATGAGCGAACTACTGTGTTTTTAACTTTTGTTAATTTGTATTTCATAAACTCTTCATCGACGAACATACGTGGAACATCGATTATTGTTGCACCTTCCTCTTCGTCTTCCATTAAGGAGAGGCAGGCATTACGGAAGTAATGCTGGATACGTGGTCCAAATATTTCATCACCAAAAATTTTGATGAATATTTCCATAGCATCAAGTGATGCACGATCTCTTTCTTCCGGTGTTTTTGTTTCCAAAAGATTTAATCCCATCGGACGTTCAGTATCGGCTGGATCAAATATAACCACATCTTTTGCTCTTTCTTTCGGTACGGTCATCAAAGTGTCTTCTACAAGATCGCCATGCGGATCGACTAAGCACATACCATCTCCATTGGCGATGTCCTGACGAGCCATATAACTTAATAATACGGATTTACCTGAACCGGATTTACCAATTATATATTGGTGACGAGTTCTGTCATCACGCATGATTTTGATATCTCTCATCTGTCCACGATACGCACTTCGCCCTATAACAACACCTTCCGTAGGTAATTCGACAGGCGGTGGTAGAACTTTGTATTGAAGCCATTTGATAATTGGAATTGGATTGTATCTTGAATCAGGGAAATGGAAAAGTGATGCCAATTCATCCTGCGCAAAAAGTGATGTTTTATGCAAAAGACCAGGAATACGCTTGCTGTAGAGATATTCCATCCATGGATTATTCAGTGAATCTATCGGCAATATACGCCTGTTTTGGAACCAATTTAAGTATTGATCGTGATAAACGCTGAAGGCCACATTCATATTATTTGTAATTTCTGTCGCCCTCTGATTTGTATCTGCAACACTGACTATTCGAATGGATGTATCGAAACCAACCTGACCGGCTTTTTCACCGATTTTCTTGTAGGCTTCTTCTTTAGGTGCAAGCATACGTATGTATGAGTCACCGCCTGATGCACCAGGAGCATTTGTTTTTCCTACGCTGGCAATCCCCTTTATACCATTTATTAATAATGCAAGAATCGGACCGATTATTGGAATTGGAATTTTGAGAGGCAATGACTGTTTCTTGAATAATCTCGTACCCATTCTCTCTGTAGTCTTATTCCATTTTGAATTTGCAACAGGATTCACAATTATCTGAATTCCGGCTTTTTCATCCGGACTAAGCTTAGAAAGAACATTTGCAAGGTTGTTTAGCGGGTCCTGTTCCATAACCTTGTATGTATTTATCGGGAACCAGAAGTCGCGCTTTGCATACATAAAGAAACCCTTTACCTTCTTTCCTTTTGTGAATAATTCGTAAGGCTCTTCGGACATTTTTATATCCGCATCTTTATAAAAAGTAGTTATTTGTTTTTCAACAATGCTTCTGTAATACTTATTTATAACTACATAAAAACTGAGTTGCTGTTTTTCTACAAATAACTCAAAAGAGACATTGTCCGCCTGCCAGATTTTGGTTTTGATTGTATTCCATAAATTTAATTCACGGATTTCGTATAGTGCGCGAAAAAGCTGTGACATTATTGCTACCTTTTCCTTAAAATCTTTCTCTGTTCTCCTTTCCTGATCCATCTTGGAATCACTTCTTGGCAGAGTGATTTTTAGATATACCAGGTTTTTTGCCGTACGATGAAGATAAATAATACGAGCTATTCTAATTAACAGTTTTAAGCCGTAATAACCACCAAAAATGACTATTAAAGTGACTAACCAGTATTCTTGTATGAATCCAAGTACTGTTTCCATGATTTTCATTATTTCTTTTTGGCTCATTTATGTTTTGATTGAAGATTGAAGATTAAAGATTGAAGATTCCTATTGAAATAATCTTTAATTTTCAATTTTAAATTTTCAATCTTCAATAAGTATTATCTCTTTATTATAGCAAAGATTTGCCTTTAAATCAAGGGGATAACGACGAAATGATCCGCCGCGGCGGAACGAAATGATAAAAAAACCTCCTATGACTGACATACCGAACAACCGAAGGTGCGAATAATTATTCGCACCTTCGGTTGTTCGGTATTTTTTCCAATTTTTCCATTTTTTTTCACCTGTCATTTAATGAATGTAAAAGCGGTGAAAAATGACTTTAGCTATTGGCAATCAGCCCCCTAAGAGCATTGACATTTGCAAAAAAATGTGCAATCATTCCTTTGGTGGAGAGAAATGGCTTAATGATTAATGTTAAGCTGTTTTTTAAAAAGACATTTTTGCCCGATTTGTAACCGAATTATTGCAAAAAGTATATATTATAACATTTATTCGTTCGTTGACAATGTGATTTAAAACAAGGACTAATATTGGGTAGAAGGAATTATAAAGTTGCCCAAACATTCTTCTGCCTAATATTAGCCCCTGTATTCCTCAGTCATAGAGAGTTGGATTGTACAGAAGGCTGTAAACAAACTTGATCTTTAACATTATAAATACTGAATTGCTCTTATAAATTCGAAACCCTGCCTACCGGCAGGCAGGTTAGGTCAGAATTATTTTAATTGATAACAAGGATCGATTTGCGAGGTAATGCCTGAAGGCGATGATGATTATCTTCGCTGAGTGAGTCGCGACGATGTTAGCGATTAAAATAAACTGAGATAAATCGGAGTTATAAGAGCAATTCAGTATAAGCTGAACAGGGATTGATTTTGGGTAGACGGTATTAGTTGTCCTCCAAGATGACTTAATAGTCTTCTATTCAAAAAATATCCCTGTTCCGTTCAACAAATTACCCTTTTTTATGCGGCAAAAGCCGTTTTACATATAAAGTTGCCAAACGAGATGGCATTAAATTGCCAAAAACCAGACCGCCTTAGTGGTCCAGAAAACAGGAGTGTCCAAATGATTCCATTGATAGCAATCCCGAAGAGTTTTGGTGATCGTGTACTAGAGTATGTGATAATCTGTGCCATAATCGGCGTACTGATTGTCATCTTCCAAAAGCGGGAGACGATAAAGAAGTTTTTGTGGGGAAGTAAAATGAGGAAGATTATATCTTCCGCTGTAGCTGTTTCACTCGTAGTCACAGGGGTTATGTTCGTCAATCACAAAATTGATGAAGCCAAGAGGCGAGTGATGAGCCCCTTCTGTGATACTCCACGTATCATGAAGGAAGCGATGGAGAGATTGAGAGAAGCAAGCAGAAAAAAGGCCATTAAGTTCAGATCTACTGCAATGCAGATAGAGGACAAGAAGGCCCACGAGCTCTGCGATCTGTTCCCCGAGGAGCAGGTATGCCAATACTTCCACGACACTATAAACTGCAACAAGGACTACGACTGTATGGACAGACTCGAAGACAGTTACTACACGGAGTCTGATGATGTTATCGCCTGCTTCATCCACAAGGATGACGAACTGGATAACGATTACATCTTCAATCTCCCCTATCAGTGTGATTCATTTCACACTATCTCGATTCGAAATCTGATCAGCGATGAGCCACTCATTCCGATTGGGAAGGTCGAGGACATGCCACCTGAGATTAAGGAGTGGGCTGACAAGGTCACTCCTGGTCACGTTGCCGGCATTGCTACCGGCATCAAGATGATTTTGCAGAGCGATGAAGAGCTTAAAGAGCTATCCGAGGAAGCTATTCCTTCCCTGGATGCGATTATTGCCCTTGGTGGCAATGATATGCAGTCTGCGAATCAGTCGGCAGGCATTATGATCGGCCTCTATAATGCGGGAATTTCCATGGCTGATAACCATGTCGAGATTGCCCGCAATACAAACAGGGAGAATTGCAACTCCTACTCGGGACAAGATGTTGTCCCAATCCGCTGTTTCACTCCCAATCCGGAGTAGCAATAGCACGTTGAACGGAACGGTTTACATAGTGCCCTCCATCCCCAGTGGTGGAGGGCGTTTTCTTATTGACTTAATTTATTTTATATTGTATAATACTACTCCTTATTGCTCCTTAAAAACATGGTTTGAACAGGGATTAACCTTGAGTAGAAGATGCTTAATAAACAAACTTCTGTTCAGAACGGATTCCTGTTCTGTTCAAAAAAAGGAGGCTTTAAATATGTCGAATTTTATTTTTATTATTGGCCTCTTGGGAGCCATAATGTTAGTACTGGGTTCTGCATGGCCGGAAGGTGATGCAGATAAACCCGCGAAGTCGGTGAAGAGTTGGCTGTTCGTAATTGGAGCATCCATTATGACGATGTATTCCGTTCTGGGATACTTCTTCAAAGACGGAGTGATTTTTTTCATTCTGTTTCAGTTGTTCACAACCTCTGCATCGATTCTGGGCATCACCAGAATTAGCTCACGTGTCAGCACAATAATCACATTGATTTCCGGTGCTGTGTTTCTCGTTTGGTCTTTGATGCTTTTTGAAAGCATAGTCACGGTCATCTTCATTTTTGGTCTGATTGGGATTGCGATTGGCTACGTACAACCATTTCATACAGTACGTAAAAGTTTCTTCCTGGCTATCGGCGGAGCACTTATCGCAGTTTTCTCTTTCATTGAGTCCAGTTGGATTTTCTTTGGGCTCAATGTCTTCTTTGCGATTTTTTCCGGCTACTACATGGTGAAAGCTATTCGTACCAGAAAATCTTAATCGGCTTATTGAACAGAACTTGCCGGCGCCCTCCATCCCTAGTGGGGGGGGCGTTTTTTTAATTTGTTTTCTTTCTTTGTAGTATTTCTTTCTTCTCTCCCTTCATAACTAGTACCCACTTACCCCGTAAGGGAGTGAAAGATGGGGAAGCGCGCACATACACGAAATAGGGAAACGCTCTCTTCAATAGAAAAATTCTGAGTATTTTTCTTATTTCAGAGCTTTCGCTTCACAACGCCCTCATTCCTTCGGTCTAGTTTCGCTCAAACCACGTTTCTCGCTACTACCCAAAGAAGCTTTTCCCCTTGCAATCTCAACAATTTTCTACTAGAATGTCCACCAGCTTTTATATGAAAGAAAATGAATTAATAGCATTTAGTTAATAAGATAATAAATAATTATGAGTTTAATAGGTAAAAAATGGGTAATCCAGAATCAAGATGCGGATTTGGACGTCGTTTCCAAACTACATAAAAATCGTGATTTGGATTCTGAAGAAAAGAAAAAATCATTCTTTGATGATGGTCTTGCAAGCCTGCATGACCCTTATTTAATGAAAGGAATGGATAAAGCGGTGGATAGGATTCAGGAGGCAGTTAAAAAGAATGAAAAGATTATGGTTTTTGGTGATTATGATGTAGATGGCATTACCTCCACAATGATTGTGTATGACTTTTTAAAGAGAATTGGTGCAGAAGCATATTATGAGATTCCAAACAGAGAAGCTGATGGTTACGGATTAAAGGACTACTTCATAGAAAAGTTTAAGGAGGATGGAATTAATCTAATAATTACTGTTGATTGTGGAGTCGCAAATATTACTGAAGTGAATTTGGCAAATAAGCTTGGGATGGACACCATTATTACCGATCATCACGATATTCCGGAGGAGCTTCCGTCAGCATATGCGATTATTAATCCTAAACAGAAAGACTGCGGATATCCAAATAAAGACTTAAGCGGTTCAGCAGTTGCTTACAAATTAGTAACCGCTCTGGCGCCATTTTATTTTGATGGTGATTTGTCTAACGATTATTTATTCAAACAAATCGGAATTGCCACTCTTGGTTTAGTTGCGGATTGCATGCCTCTTACGGGAGAAAACAGAACTCTAACAAAACTAGGACTTAAAAGCTTGGAAGAGGGTGATCATCCGGGTATTTCGGCTCTTTTGGAAAGTACCGGAACTAATAATGGAAAAATAACCAGTACTACAATTGGTTTTTATATAGGCCCTAGGATAAATGCTGCAGGGAGATTGGATACCGCCAAGCATGCACTTGAACTACTTTTAGGTGATACTGAAAAGGTATCCACCCTTACCAAATTGAATACGGAACGACAGAAAATTGTTAAGGAGTTTGTTGAATCTGCGATAGAGCAGGTGGATAAAATGGGTGATATCCCAAATATTGTAATTGTTGAAAATATGAAGTGGAAGGTTGGAACGTTGGGACTTGTCGCTGGCAGGATGTGCGATATTTACAACAGACCTGCGATTGCTATGCAGGAAAGAGAAAATGAATATGTTGCATCCTGCAGAAGTTTAAATGATTTTGATATCACTTCTTTTTTAAGAAAAGAAGCTGGTGATTTGTTCAGTGCATTTGGAGGACATAAATTAGCTGGCGGTTTTACTTTGCCAAAAGAAAACTATGATGAGTTTATGAATAGAATCAGTGAATCTGCAAAAAATGCTTTCGATCCGAATGATTTTCAGGGGAAATTAGAAATTGATTGTGTACTGGCTCCGCATGAACTTACCTATGAAACCAGCAAACATATTAATAGAATGGAACCATTTGGAAATGGTAATCCCGAACCAACTTTGGTAATAAAAAATACTAAGATCTTGGATATTAAGCCTGTTGGAAAAACTGGTGAACATTTACAATTCCCCGTTCAATACGGTGACCAGAAAATTCAGGCAATTGCCTTTCGTTTTGGTGAACATCTTGATAAAATTGACCAGGAAAAGGAATACGATATCGCGTTTAATCTGGAGATTAATGAATGGAAAGGGTATAAGAAGTTGCAAATGAGAGTAGTTGATCTTAGAGAGTCTAATTAATTCCTATGGTGGCTCAAGTAGTGGCTCAGCTTCGCGTGGCTCAAGTAGTGGCCACAATCGGAGCCACAATCGGAGCCACAACTGGAGCCACAATTTGAAACATGAAACTAAAACTAATTCTAAAGGACGGCACAGAGATATCTGGTGAGTCGTTCGGTTATTCCCCGAAAAAAGGAGAGGAGATTGATGGGGAAGTTGTATTTAATACCGGTATGGTCGGTTATCCGGAAACGTTTACCGATCCTTCTTATCGCGGTCAAATTTTGATTTGTACTTATCCCATGATTGGGAATTATGGTGTACCTGGTGAATGCAAATTAGATGGCTCACTCAGCAAAAGACTTGAGAGTTTAAAAAGTCATCTTCGTGGACTTGTTATTAGTGAATATTGTGAGAAGCCTAGTCATTGGCAAAGT
>JAUXDO010000091.1 GCA_030618315.1 Candidatus Peregrinibacteria bacterium
ATGAGAGTTTGGGAAAAGAAGTTTCAGCTCTATTAGAAAACAGCAATTACCAATCTGTGGAGTTGATGAAGGACATTCATGGAAAGGAGAGGTTTGTTTCGGGTGTGAAGAGGTGACAGATGCAATTGGTGCAAATGCCAGCCCCGGCCTTGCCACCATTAAGCCTCGGCTCCAATTACTAAGCAGATTACATTTATTTGAAAGACAAGATTGCATTTCTCTCACAGTTGTGAGAGATTTTTTACTTTTGAAGGTAGTAAATTGATGATCAAAACAAAAAGCGGTCAAGTAGTAACATTATATAGCAGAGAATATGCAGAACCAAAAAATCCAGAAACAGACTTTGGTGCAGAAATCATACATGCCAATTATGTAATAACAAAAGAAGAAATTGAACTGCTCAAAACAACCACCGTAGATGCAGTAAGAATATATTTCGACGATCTGGAATACATGGATACACAACTAAAAGAAAAACACCAAAAGAAATTATTCAAGATGTTCGCCCTTATTTAATTGACAATGATAAAAGTGACAACAATCTGAAATAACAAATTAATGGACTTTAAAAAGCTATCAAGAAAAGTTTTAAAAGCAGGTATCCTTTCGAAGAAGCAGAAGAACTATATGACAATGGATTCCCTAAAGCAAGCTAAAAGGGTTATTGATGAAGCTGCGGATTCGCTCAAGGATAAATCTCGTGTTACTATTCCAGATGATGTGAAAGAAATCATTGGGGCAACAATAGGCGCAGGATTGGGTGTTGGTGCCGGAGTGGTTATTGTTGGTGGTGCTTCGGCAGCAGGCACAGCAGGTGCTGCTGCAATGACTTCAGGCTTAGCTACTGCTGGCGGAATTATTGGTGGTGGAATGATGGCTGGCATTTTTGTCGTAACAGCCCCGGTAGCTGTTCTAAGTATTGCTGGCTACGGTTTTGTGTCAAAATTGAACAAAAACAAGGTTACAAAACAAAAGTCACTGCTGCTCAAAGAGGCTGTCTGTAAACACAATAAAATCATTGAGGAACTGGCAGACAAATCGAACAAATCTAAGGAGAGAATTGACCATCTCACCTATCTTAACATCGCTTTGAGAAAAGTAATAGAGAATTTGAAAGATGATTTAAAAAAAGCTGCTTAACCATGGCGAAAAGTAAATACAAATTAGATCCGGACGAGCAAGATTACGTAAATGTGATTGCCTTACATGGTAAGCAACTTGATAAAGCTAATGATAATTTTGATAATATTTTGGACACTTCCAATAAGGCAGTTAAGGATTCCGAGGATTTACTTAAACAATATAGCAATGATCTATCTTCAACTACTGAAAATAATCGACCGCAATTAAAACTCTTCCAGATCCCACCTAAAACTATGCAATCATTTGATGAAGCTGAGTGGAAAAGACTTGTTCAGAAAGCCTCCGATGAAATTGGTGAGGACGCAAAAATTGAAGACATTCTATTACCTCAGGAGATTAAACTTGTCGAGAAGAAGTTTGCAATAATCCGTGGACAGTTTGATGATATACATAGATTAGATAAAGTTGATTGGTTGCTTTCTTTTACATCAGGTACACTTGCAACACTTATTGATGTTTTCCTTGTGCAACTCCCAAAACATCCGGGTTTTCTTGGGGGTAAATCTACTTCAGGAGGACCGCTCTCCAACTTCATAAGAGAACGAGTTCAACAAACCTTTTCACCCGAGGAAATCAGAAAACTTGAACGGGAGAACTGGGCGCCATACGACCCTTCCACTTCTATAGGATTAGAGTCAGTTGTTGAAGGACTTGGCCCAAGGACACATCGTTTTCAATCCTTAGGCCATGATCCGATTCTTGGTTTTATATTCGGAGTTCGTGACATCCTTTCTGGTTCATTCACAGCTATAGATACAAATGGTGAAGTAATCACTCAAGCAGTTGGTGTTCCTAAAGATTTTCGTGGGATGGGGCTTTTCAACGCACTAATAAGGCAATTTGGTCATTTAAAATCTGATGTTTCAACTCCAGCAGGACTTCCAGCACCACTGATGCCATTATTGCAATTAGTACAGTTTGGTTCCTTTGGAAAACGTGGATACTCGCTTGGTGAATTATCACGAGCCATGTACCGTCAGGGTTATGATTTTTCACATTTCCTCTCAATGTCGATCCCGGTTTTAATTATCGAGGCTGTGGTAAGAGGTGGGTATTTCTTTAAAAGACGTCAGGAAGGTTTTGAAATTGCAGATTCAATCCCATTTAATATTCCGGGAACGAAGCATAAGCCAAAACTACAAACCATGCTTTTTACTGCGCATACTATCGCAACAACAGTAAATGTTGCAAAAACAGCAATTACCCAGAACCCCCTTGCCGTTAACTATGCACAATGGATGATGTTTTTAAAGTCGTTATTCTCACAGCTAAACTGGGCATTGATTAAAAAGGAAGAATTGTTTTCCGATCATTTTATCAAGGAACTTGATGGAGATTGGAATAGCATTCATGATGAGTTGGATGATCTATGGAAAATTGCCTTTAATCATTAATAACAATGAAGATTAAACTAAAATCAATATTTAAACTGCCAACTAAACCATGTACTTATTGTGGTCAGGAAGTTCGGTTTCCCTACCAATACCACAAAGAATGTAAAAAGATACATGAGGCAGGTCAAAATGAGGTATTGTCGCTGACAATCGATTGTGTTGCAAATCAAAACAATATGGATAGTCTTGCTTTAAAAGTAGATGAAGTATCTATTAAATCATTTATTAGCTCAGGTGAAAAATTAAGCCTTGTCGCTAATGGCCTTGATAGTGCCGTTGACATAATTTTAAAAGGGAAAGAAATAACAACATATGAAGAAAATTATATTCATGCCTTTATATCATATTTCACGGGGATTGAAGAAATTATAACGAATTATAGAACTCTCGCAAAAGTTGATCAGGTTAAGTTTTTAAATCAAATAAGTAGAGGAGAAATTTCAAATATTGATTTGGGATCAGATAGTCCTTTTGGATTTAATTTAATGAAAAGTGAGAAGCTAATTTATATTTTTCCAGAGGAAGTGGCCTATTATCGGGTCATGCAATCAGGGTTGCAATATGAAAGCAATGGGAAACTTGCAATTACTACAAAACATATCTATTATATTTCTGAACGTGAAAGTTTCCGGATTCGGTTTGATTCCATTTTAAATATGTTACCTAACCACGGAGGTATTGAGATACATAAGCATTCGGCTTCTGATAAGCCAAAAATCTTTGAGAATTTGGATGGGGTGTTTTTTACAGAACTTATACATATTGTTTCAAATATTGATAATAATAAGGAAGAGGCTGTAAACTAAACACAGTTCAAACCAATGCCCTCTGGCTTAAGTCTTCCCACAAAACAAGTACGCCGGCGAGATTTAAATTTTAGATTCAATAGCCAAGGATCAAGACATAGGGTTTTGTTTCGGGATCGGGTTCGGTTTTCAGTTCTCAGTTCTGAGTTTCGGAGTCAAATATCGAATATCAAATAATGAATATCGAATCCACTTCACTAATCATCAATCACTATTCACTATTCCAAAAATTCTCCGACCTGCCAAGGGCGCGTGAATTTGTAATTCAAAGATTACTCATAATAACCTTCGGAGACTACGAACCAAAAATGCTTATTAATTGTTAACTTCGCAACGGATATGCCAACAGTATTAAGAATAAAAGGATATCGTTTCTATTTTTTCAGCAATGAAGGTAACGAGCCAAAGCATATACATATAGAAAAAGCTGAAGCAAGTGGTAAAATATGGTTGGAACCATCAGTTGAAATTGAATATTTTTATGGATTTACGGCCAGGGAATTGAAAGAGGTCAAAGAGATTGTAATTAATAATTTGGAACTTCTAAAAAACGCGTGGGATGAGTACTTCGAATAATAAAAGAATGGACATCAGGGCAAAAGACCCTATCGATATATTGGTTTTTGAAAAAGGGCTTCGAATAAAAAAAGCGATAATAGACAAAGAGCTGGATTTAATTGGAGTTATTTTAAATAACGGAAAAATATTGGAATCAAAATTATCCCATTACCCAAAGTTAAAAGAGGCAACAGAACAGCAACTTGAAAAATGGCAACTGATAAGCAACGGAATTGGGATTAGCTGGAAAGATTTGGATGAAGATCTTTCAGTAAAAGGGTTTATTCATCAGGTAGCAATAAATGATATGCTTGAACATTTACAGACATCAACTGACCAGGAAAGAGCTACTGCATAAAATAACACCGCCCCACTGGCTTAAGTCTTCCCGCAAAGCAAGTGCGTCGGCAGGACTTAAGTTTTAGATTCAAGAGCCCCGTCTTTGCTTCGCTACGAGCGGGCAGGTAAGCGTCAAATCATTGGGTTTCGGGTTTCAGTTCTCAGTTCTGAGATTCGAAGTTCAACATCCAATATCGAATAAGGAAAATCGAATATCGAACCTACTTCACTAATCACTGATCATCAATCACTATTCACTATTCCAAAAATTCTCCGGTCTCATGATTTCTTACAATCCATTTGATATCATAATTTATTAGCGGTTGGCATATGCACATGTAGATGTGCATAATGTTAT
>JAUXDO010000113.1 GCA_030618315.1 Candidatus Peregrinibacteria bacterium
CTATATTACCCATATGCAGGCTGTATATTTTACAAAATCTCCAGAAGAAACCATAAACCTTGGCAAAAGGCTTGGTTTTGGCTTAAATAAGGGGGGAATTGTACTTTTATTTGGCGATCTTGGCTCTGGAAAGACACATTTTACAAAAGGAATCGCAAAGGGGTTGAATATTGGTGAAACTGTCAAAAGTCCGACATTTGCGTATGTAAATAAATATTTGGTCTCAAGTCCGGACTCTTTAAGGAGTCCGGACTTGAGGTTGTACCATTACGATCTCTATCGCCTAAACCCCGGCGACGACCTATCCTCCATCGGTTACGAAGAAACAATTGAAGATGGAAAAGCCATCAATGTAGTCGAATGGGCTGACCGAATAGTCCTTTTGCCTAAAAAATACATCAGGGTTGAGTTCGAATCCTTGGAAGATCAACACAAGATAACTATCAAATTTATCGATCCTGAAATAGTCCCAAAAGAAAAAATTGAAAAATTTTATGAAGAATGGGGTACTCCGGTTCACGTTCGCAAACACATTAAACAGGTTGCAAATGTTGCGATGAAAATCGCCGATAAGTTCATTGAAAATGGTGAAATAATTAATCTAAATCTGCTTTACTCCGGTGCCATGATGCACGATATTGCACGTATTTGTGATTTTCATAAACTGGAAAAAGACAATTTCATAGAAGAAATTACAGACGAAAAATGGAGTAAGTGGGAAGATTTAAGAAAAGTCCATCAGGGTAAACATCATGGTGATATTGCCTCAGATTTTTTTAAGGAATTGGGGTATTTAAAAACTGCGAATATTATTTATATTCACAAATCCAGAGTGATTGCCGAAGAGTCCGAACTCCTAAATTCTCTCGAAAAAAAGATAATGTTTTACTCCGATAAACGGGTTAAGCACGACGAAGTCGTATCACTTAAAGAGCGCTTTAGAGACGGCTGGGAAAGATATGGGGCACATGATGATGCAGAAACTCAAAAACTGTTCAAAGAAGTCGAGAAAAAGACTTTTGAATTAGAAAAAGAGTTGTTTGAGGGGTTGGGGGTTGGTCCGGAGAATTTGTGAATCCTATTATAGAACCCCCTTTATCATTTATTCATTTAATTATCATCCCCCTTATCAGGGGGAAGTCATTTGGAATAGGTTATTAATGCTACATACTAGGTAGAATCCCTATTGCAAAATCACCTTACTATCTAATTCCCTAGCCCTCCCCCTGATAAGGGGGATGATAATTAAATGAATAAATGATAAAGGGGGTTCTATAATAGGGGTTTTAGAAATCTTTCTCATCTTCATTCACTTCCACATCTCCTTCTGTATCTTGATCTCCTTCCTCGGGTTCAACTTCAGCATCGCCACCCAAATCGGTTGCTACGTTAAGTGCGTCAACACCGTATGACCTTAAAAAATTGTCATAAATAAGTTCAACAAGACCTCCGACTACCATTAAAACAAACCACACTATCGGCATTGCCCCAAGAGTTAAAATAAGTTCACTGCTACCTGTTGCCATTATTACAAACGCAAGTCCGATACTTGCAAAAATTCCTAGTGAAGCGCCATAAACTCCAAGAAGTGAAAACTCATATCCAGCTAAAATTTCCATAATCAGGAAGGAGACATATGCGCTGAGTAAAAAGTGTAATGCTGCCACTCCGCTCACAATCTCTAGTGGAACCGCAAGCATATATAGCGGAATAGTTAAAAAGAATAGAATCAGATTAAAAAGGAAAACATGAGTAATTGTAGTTTTTCTTCGACTGTACTTTTCACTATCCATAAAGGTTAGCATTACAGCTGTTATGGTATTGGCAATCAGCGTTCCAATAAAAGCCATAATAATAATCGTAAACACAGAAAGTGAAGTAGCACCTTCGCCTACTGGAAGAACATTCGATAGAATAAAATACACTACAAAAGCGGCTAGTGTCCCGGAAATACCACCTGTAATACCACTAAGAAGCCGTAGTAAGAAAAGTGTGAAAGTTAATGGTCTTTTGTCTGTCATATTTTTATTTTTTAGTTATTAATGTAGCTAGTAGCAATCCGGCAAATCCAACTGTTATTCCCACGTCCGCAATATTGAATACCGGAATGGGTTTTAGGACTATAAAATCGATTACATAGCCCTGAAAAATTCGATTAATTAAATTGCCAATTGCACCACCCACGATTATACCGAATAAAACAGGTTTTAGAAACTGCCGTTTATTTTTTGAAAAGAAAAGCTGATTAGCCAGGTAAAATAAAATCACCAAAATCACTATAGAGCCAATTATCTGTAGCCAAATCGGCAGACTAATACCAAATGCAATTCCGCTATTCGTCTGAAAATCCGTGAAATAAAAAAAGTCTTTTATAAAAATGACAGGCTTATATATTGATAATGTTACCCAGTATTTTGTTAGTAAATCTAATCCGAGTAACGTAAATCCGACAAGAATTGCGATTGAATAATTGTGTGTTTTGATTTTCATAATCAGAGAATACAACAAAAAGTGAAAACTTGAAAACTTGAAAACTTGATACACCCAACGTAGGGACGCGATTAATCGCGTCCCTACGACTGTTCTCAGGTTTAAAAATCAACCCTTTTGTTCCTCATCCAATTTCTGAAATACAAAAAAGTAATGCGTCGTATTATTTAAATTATTTATATAGGATTGTATTGGACCATGGCGATGAATTAATTTCCAAATACCCTCCGCTTCTAATCGTTTCATTGTTTCATCAAACTCAGGATATTCATCCAGAATTTCAGGACGTATGGTGGTTGCTATGTAGCCACCAGGCTTTGTTACTCGTGCCAATTCATCCAGAGAACTTGCGGGTGCAATGCCAACAGCCATAACACTTATGGAGTGGTCAAAGGAATCATTTGCATAAGGTATTTTGGTTAAATCACCTGTCACAAGTGCTTCGTAAACTTGCTTACGAGCTGCTTCTTTAAGCATAGCGCTACTTATGTCTAAGCCATGTATAGATTTTTGAGGAAATCCTATTTCATTTAATCCTTGTCCTATAAGCCCCGAACCGGCTCCTGCATCCAGTATTTTCATATCTTCTGTAGGTTTAACATATTTATGAAAAATTTTTGCAATAATCGGTGGCAATGTATAACCCCTTTTGTTTAACATACGATTTTCATATCCGGGAGCTGATTTTTCATATTCTTCTATTATTTCAGCAGGATTATTTTCGGGAGTCATTCTGCTATAACGACTAAAATCATCTGTAACCTCAATATCATCCACAGAATCTACAACGTTAAGTTCAGGTATTTCTTCAGTTTCAAGTGGTGTAATTTTTGGGGCTCCTTTCATAAGGCAATGAATTATTGGAAAGTACCGTATCATATAACTTTAGAAAAGCAAAATATTAAAAAAAAGGGACACGCTATGCGTGCCCCCGAGAGTGAACTGCAGGATGTGTCAGCTTGATAACATAGCGCTTAAATCTCTTTAGCCGATTAGCATGGCCTCAGGATTTGTACACCGTCTTGTGAT
>JAUXDO010000071.1 GCA_030618315.1 Candidatus Peregrinibacteria bacterium
GTTGAGCTTCAAGTTCTTTGATGATTTTTTTACCGATTGCACGACGTAATAAGTCAGCTTCACCTAATGAAAATCCTGCAAAAACCTGAGCAATTTGTAATATTTGCTCCTGATAAATGGCTATTCCATAGGTTCTTTTTAAAATTGGCTCGAGACTTTCATGAGCGTATGTTGCACTTTTTCTGCCATGTTTACCAGCTATGTAGTCAGGAATCCATTCCATTGGACCAGGACGATATAAAGATACCATAGCGATTATATCTTCAAATTCTGATGGGCGGAGTTCTTTTAGGTAACGTTTCATTCCGGCGGATTCTAATTGAAAGACGCCAGTTGTTTCACCTCTTGCCATAAGGGCATATGCCTTTTTGTCATCCATTGGGATTTTGCGCAAATTTATTTTTGTTTCCTTGGTTCTTTCTATAATTTTAAGTGCTGTCTGGAGGATTGTCAGGTTTTTTAGGCCAAGAAAATCCATTTTTAAAAGACCTAATGCTTCGAGTGGCTTGGCGGAATATTGGGTTATTATTCCCTGATCATCTTTGGGCGGATGCTGGAGTGCGGTATATTTAACTAGCGGTTCATCGGCTATAACTACAGCACAAGCATGGACGGAAACATGGCGAACGGCACCCTCTAATTTGAGCGCATTTTCCATTACTTGTTTGTAAATGTCCTCTTTTTCGATTGCTGCGCGAAGTTCAGGTGCTTGTTCCAATGCCTCTTTCAATTTAGTACCAGGTTTTTCGGGAATAAGTTTTGCAAATTCGTTCATTTGTACGAATGGCACACCAAGAGTTCGACCTACATCTTTTACTGCAGCACGGGCGGCCAATGTTCCAAATGTACAGATTTGTGCAACGCGATCACGACCATATTTTTCCGCAACATATTCGATTACTTCATCACGACGATTATCAGCAAAATCCATATCTATATCGGGCATGGATATACGGGCGGGATTTAAGAATCTTTCAAAAAGGAGGTTATATTCAAGAGGGTCAATTTCCGTAATATCAAGTGTATAAGCAACAATAGCTCCCGCAGCAGACCCGCGACCGGGACCCACTATAATCCCATTATCCTTAGCCCATTTTACAAAATCCCAGACGATAAGAAAGTAGCCGACAAACCCCATATCTTCAATAATTTTCAGTTCAAAATCCAGACGCTCGACAAGTTTTTGAATTTCCTCATCTTTCGATTCCATTTTCCCTTTTTTGATTTTAAATTTTGATTCATCCAATTTATATTTTTCAATCAACCCCTTGTAACATAATTCCCGGAGATATTCTGCTGGATCTTCGCCATCTTCCAAAGGAAAAGAGGGTATACGATTTGTTTCAAAATCAAACTCAACATTGCATCTTTCAGCGATTTTAACTGTGTTTTCAATGGCTTCTGGTACATCTTTAAATGCTTCAGCAATTTCATCCGGATCTTTCATAGAATAATCTGCATCCATCATACTCATTCGATTTGTGTCTTCAACATTTTTACCACTTTGAATACAAATCATAATATCCTGCGCCACATTATCTTCCGGATTTACGTAATGGGAATCTTCAGTGGCAACTAACGGAATATCAAGCTCTCTGCTCAAACTGATAAGTTTTGTATTAACTGTTTGCTGTTGAGGTATTTCGGGATGATATTGAATTTCCAGATAAAAATTTTCCTTCCCGAAAGTAGTTTGAAATCTGTCGATTAACTCTTTTACGCGAGTGTTATCGCTGTTCAGGATTGCTTGTGGGATGTCACCAAGCAGACAACCGGATAAAGCGATTATTCCCTTGCCATATTTTTTCATTAAGTCCCAATCGACACGAGGTTTATAATAAAAACCTTCAAGATTGGCCGTTGTAGCGAGTTGTAAGAGGTTTTTGTAACCTTCCATATCCTTTGCCAAAAGAGTGGCATGTGTGCGCTTGTTATCGATTTGGTGACGTTTGTCTGAGAGCTTATTAAAAGCAATATAAACCTCCATTCCGATGATAGGTTTAACATCGTGTTTTTTGCATGCTTTATAAAACTCAATAGCCCCATGCATCACACCATGATCGGTTAACGCAATTGCTGGACACCCCTGTTCTTTGGCCTTTTTAACATAAGTTTCCGGCGAACTTAAGCCATCCAAAAGAGAGTAAAAACTATGGAGATGCAGATGTACGAATGGGGTTTTGGACATAAAGAAAGAAGATTTCTAGGGATTTTAGAATAACATAAATTACAATTGATAAACAATTGGTATCTTGAAAAATTATAGTGTGTAAACAAACTCTAAGCTACTATTTTGGTCTGAAAATCAATATCTAATTCTTCCTTCAACTTAGTAGATATCATTTTATATATTTGTTCAATTCTCTGCTTGGTTACACCATATTTTTTCCCAATTTCTTTATATGTTATATTATCTTTACATTCTCCCTTTTCATTTAATCCGACTACTTTTAAAAATATATTCCAATATTTTTCTTTGGCCTTTGGAAAAGTGTCACATATCACCTTTTTACACGCAAAAAGCTGAGCTTTTATTGAACCTGTTTTTAAAATCTGTTTATCGGGCATATATGTTTCATCTTCATAATAATCATACAACGTTTTATCATTATCCTGTTCAAATGTTTCATCAAAAGATAGATATACATTTTTATGTTCATAGTCATTTACTATCCTCATCGCAGCCCTCTTTAATACACCAAATTCACTTTCTACTTCATTTATGGAAAGTGGCCTATTGTATTTCTTAAATAATTCATCCATTTTATACCTTTCTCCTCTTACATGAACAAATTCACGCACTGTTGTAGAGTGATTATCAATATATCTTTTCATAGATGTTTTTATTGTCCTATAGGCATAATTTGAAAATTCAGAATTCATATTTTCATTAAATTTTTCATTAGCTATAATTAACGCTATAGCACCCTCCTGAATCAGCTCCTCTTTTATATGCTCATAGCACCAAAAAAAATTCCTATTTAATACTGAAAAAATTATATTTTTGCAGTTCTCGTACAACTCATTATTAACAGCTCTGGATGTTTTGTCCGATAGTGATTGGGAATGGCCATCGTCACTACCTATTGTTTTAATGCATTTATTTCGTACATCAACTGCTTCAGCAGGCTCTTCGCCTATGGCAATGGCAGTAAAATTGCATGAATATTTCTGGCAACTCTCATTCATAAAAAAGTATTAAAAAAATATTTTTGGAGAGTATTTATACACTATTTACGCAAACTAATCAAGGGTTTAATAAAAGTTATTAATATAATATTATATAATTATGACCAATCTACTCCTTTTTATATCAATTCGGTCTTAAATATTGATTCTTTTGCTAAAAAATGATATAATAATCAGATAATTTAATATATTTTATGAAAAAAATAATAAAAAATCTTGAGGCAGATGCACAACCTCAATCTACTGAAAACACAGAACAACAAGGTGCAATAATTTATGATTTTGAGGAAGAAAAAAGAAAACGAGAAGAACAGCAGGCAGAAGAAAATGACATAGTGGGAAAAGAAAAAGGTGAGATAACTAGAATCCAGGAGGGCTTAAGTCCGCACAAGAAAACTAGGATAAGAAATGCTTTTTATTCGCGTGGTTTTCAAAATGCGATTGATGTTTTCCAATCAAGTGACGTAAAGGGGCGAAAGAAAGCTATTAAAAAATTCGAAAAAGTATTCGATTATGCCATTATGGGCGGTGCATTAGATCAGGAAACTATAATGCTGTATTTAGTCCAGGCCGGTGCAAATAATATGATTCATGAAAGTAGTTTGTCTTTTTATAAAAAACTTGCGCAGTATTGGCCTGAGATTAATTTTGTATTAGATGCTAGCCAAGAGGAATTGCAGGAAATAAATAATAAATATGCGCTAAGTAAGGATTTAAAAGGATTTTCCGAATATTATTGGACAAATATATATGATAAAAACAGTGAAATAGTCCCAATAAAAAGAAAAAGGAGCCTATTTAGCAAATTACTTGGGAGGTAGTTTCAACCTTTTACATTAAATATCTAACACTTTTTATTTGTAATTAGTGGCTTTTTTTGTAATACTTCCTCCTTGCTCTTTAAAAATAAGGTTTCATCGGGGTCAATGATGGCTTTCTGCTAATATCGGTAGAAAGTCTCATCCGCCTCGGCGAGGAGAAATAGGTAGCAAATCAGGGACATCCCTTGGTAAAACAATCAAAAAAGGAGAACATAATGAAAATGGACCCCAAGAACACGCATCCTGTAATTTTTGAACTTTTGCTCAAAATTATGCAAGATTATCATTCTGATGACATGAATGTGATGCAGCTCAGTGAGGAAAAAGAAAGTCAAACATCTCCAACGGGAATGGACATCATTATACCTTTAACAGAGAGCTCCAAAACCTTGGTTGTAAAATCCAAAACCAGTGAATGCATAACACTCATACAGATCTGTGCGAATTGTGATTTTTCTGATATTGAAATATTACATTTTCCATCTACTGTAACCAATTTTCTTGGCGCCCTTAGCAAAAAAGGGGACGTTACTACTCTTGGAATACAATGGGTGAACAATAATCGTAGGCCAGAGCTCTGGGCCACAATTCAACATTCTGAATAGCACTTTTCCCCGCCAACGGCAAATCGAGCGAGTTGTACCGTCCTGGTCTTCTCGCTCTTTTGTTTTATTTAGATAAAAGTTTTTTCACCAGCTTTTTCTCATCAGCCTTTGTTTTTATTGTATTCTCGATTCTTTCTTCGCGGATAATGTTTAGGATTTTTTTAATTTTTGGACCTGGTTCAAGTTTAAATTCTTTTATAAGGTCGTCCCCTGTTAGCTTTGGTTTAAAATGGTCTTCAAGTAGTTTTTCGTCTTTAAATTCTGTATAGAGTTTCATTATATTTTCGTAAAGGGAGAGGTCAATTGGATGTGTCCCATGCTCATCGCAATAGTGAACTTTCATTAGGTCTTCAAAAAATGGATGTAGGAAAAGGCCTACTTGATGCGCACGACGCATTTCGGGGATGAAACCGACTGTCATGTGATGCTCTATAAGCCATGTGATTTTACCGATTTCTGCTCGTGAAAATTTAAAACGACGGAGGATTTCTCCGGCCATTTTTGCGGAAAGTTCTGCATGACCGTCAAAGTGAATTCTGTCCTCGCGCTCTTCAAATGTTGCAGGTTTTCCGATGTCGTGGAGCATTATTGCCCAGACAAGCTCTTTGCTTATCCACTCATTTGGCATGTCGTGTAATGACTTTAGGATGTGTGTAAGAACACCTCCTTCACGATGAAATTCTGTTGGCTGTTCTATACCCTTACAAGCCGATAGTTCTGGAAGAAGTATTTCCAGTGTTCCGAACTCATCAAGCTCCCGCATGCTGTGTGCTCGGTGTGGATGCAGGAGGATTTTTGTCAGCTCATCCTGTATTCTCTCTTTTGATATGTTATCGATTAGATGGTGAAGTTCTAAGAGTGCCTTTTTTGTACGCGTCCCATACTCGAAACCAAAATTATTTCTAAATCGAACTGCGCGGAGTATGCGGAGATGGTCTTCTTTTATTCTTTCATGTGCCTCGCCGATGAAACGGATTTTTTTGTTTTTAATATCGTCCTGCCCTTTTACATAATCGATGACTTCTTTTTTTACAGGGTCATAAAACATACCGTTCATCGTAAAATCACGACGATATGCATCCTCTTTTGCTGAGGTGAATATGACAGCATCAGGGCGACGGCCGTCGCTATATGAGCTGTCTGACCTGAATGTTGCTATTTCAAATGGATGTCCGTGAACGATACCCAAAATAACTCCAAATTCTTTACCAATTGGAACTGTTTTTGACTCGATATGAATTTTATTAACAATTTTTTCAATCTCATCAGGCTTCGCAGAAGTTGCGATATCATAATCCTTCGGCTCATTTCCCATTAATAGATCACGGACAGAGCCACCGGCAAAATAAGCCTCGAATCCGGCTTTTTGGAATGCTTTGACGATTTTAATGGCGGTACGTTCCATGTGTTTTTATTTTGTTAACATCATTGTAACAGACCCCCGAAGGCGCGCAATCGATTGCGCGCCTTCGGGG
>JAUXDO010000083.1 GCA_030618315.1 Candidatus Peregrinibacteria bacterium
ACCCATTTGGCAGTAGGAGGGAAACTGGTACTGGAAAATAGTTTCATGTATCCACATAAAGTGCTTGAAAAGATGGTTAATGAGAAAGTAACTGGATTTTCTGGCGTGCCGTCAACCTATGCACTATTGCTTAGCCGAACAAAGCTGAAGGAATATGATTTCTCAAAATTAAGATATATGACTCAGGCTGGCGGAGCTATGGCGCCTGCAGCTATCAACCGTTTACTTGAAGAGATTCCAGGCGTTGATTTTTATGTAATGTATGGGCAGACAGAAGGTACTGCACGGCTGTCCTATTTATCCCCTGTGGACCTGTTGAATAAAATGGGCTCAATTGGTAAAGCTGTACCAGGAGTCACGCTCGAAATACGAGATAAAAGCGATAAAATATGCAGGCCAGGAGTCACCGGTGAGATATGTGCCAGGGGTGATAATATAATGACTGGTTACTGGGATGCACCTGAGGCTACAGGCAAAGTTATTAAAGATGGCTGGCTGAGAACCGGCGATTTGGCTCATTATGATGAAGATGGCTTTTTATATATAGATGGACGTTTCACTGATATGATTAAAACGGGAGCATATCGAATTAGCCCAAAAGAAATAGAAGAAGTGGTGGCTCACCTGGTTGAAGTAGAGGAAGTTGCAGCGGTTGGTGTGCCTGATGAATTGTTGGGGCAGATTATCAAAGTGATAATTGTACTGACATCAGAAAGCACACTTAAAAAGAAGGAGATTCTCGCTCATTGCAGAAAAAATTTATCCATATATAAAATCCCGAAAATAATTGAATTTACAAATGAACTTCCCAGGACCGCATCAGGGAAGGTGAAGCGATATTTGTTACAGAATAACAACTAATTTGGAGTTTAAGATGACCATGTTGAGCGAAAGCGTACTCGATCTAGATTATGAGAAAGAAGCCGACCGCATTTGTGATTTTATGCGTGATTGTTTACGTACAAAATTAAAACGTAGAGGACTTGTTGTGGCAGTGTCCGGTGGTATCGATAGTACATGCTCAGTAGCGTTGGCAGTCCGAGCGCTGGGTAAAGACAAGGTGTTTTGTCTGAGACTGCCTGAGCATGACTCAACGGAAGCTACCGGGGATCGCAGCCAAATTCTGGTTGAACATTTAGGTGTAAACTATGAAACTCACAATATTGCAGGAACTCTTGAATCAATAGGTTGTTATAAATGGCGTGATGAAGCAATCAAGAAAGTGTTTCCCAAATATGATGGCTGGAAAAATAAAATTGTATTGAAGGGTGGTTTAGAAGGAAAGTACAATCATTTTAATCTAGTTGTGCAGACACCAGATGGTGAGTTACTTGAAGAGCGATTGCCTCTTAAGGAATATTTAACCATTGTTGCTGCAACAAATTACAAACAGCGCATTAGAAAAACGGTTGAATATTTCCACGCAGATCGATTGAACTACGCTGTAGTTGGTACGCCTAATCGGGTGGAATATGACCAGGGTTTTTTTGTTAAAAATGGGGATGGTTCTGCTGATATTAAACCAATAGCACATTTATATAAAATACAGGTGTATGCTATGGCCAGGTATCTTGGTATGCCTGAGTTGTTGTGTGATGTAGTGCCAACAACTGATACGTATAGCTTAAACCAGGGGCAAGATGAATTTTATTTTGCCCTGCCGTATGAAAAAATGGATTATGCACTTTGGGCATACAGTCAGCAAATTCCTGTACATGAATTAGCACAATTTCTTGGCATGAGTGATGCAAAAGCAGAACTGGTCTACAAGGACATCGTAACAAAGCGTCGGACAACGGCTTATATGCATGCAAAACCTTATCTTGTTGAACATGTGCTAGATGAACAGGTATTTTAGAAAAGAATGGGGTTATTAAAAAATATCAATGTGATTAATTATATTATCTGTTTCTAAAGGTAAAAGTAGTTAACTTCATGTCGGAGAAACACTTGTCGAACGTAATGAGCATTAAAAGTACTTTGCGGAAATTTATTGCATGGGGGTATTATTATACAGGGCTCTATAAAATTTATCATAAAGGTAAGATTCATATTTTAATGTACCATAGAGTTTTGAAGGATAATGATAAAGCCATAATATCAATGCAACCAGGCATGTATGTAACGGAATCAGCATTCAAAAATCAAATGATCTTTTTAGCCAGGCATTATCATTTAATTTCATTAAAGGAATTATTGGAATTATGGAAAAATGGAGAATATAACAAGGATGTAAAATACGGCGTCGTAACCTTTGACGACGGATGGCTCGATAATTATCTCAATGCTTACCCAATTTTAAAAAAGTATGATGTTCCGGCAACAATTTTTGTTACAACCTCCTTAATTGGTACTAACCGCTGGTTTTGGCCAGAAAAGCTGAGTTATCTATTATTAAATAAATATCAGAATCTCCAGGGCTTAGGAGAAAGTCTGGATGATATTAAAAATGATGTTATCTTGTCTATCTTCACAATGATTAATGAAAAACAGGATTATGTGATAAGTGAACAGATAGATTTGACTATAGAAGCGCTGAAGAAATATACAGAACAATCGATTGAAAATGCTCTGGATAAGATCTATAAATTATTAGATATTGTTGTTCCAGAGGAAAGAGCTTTGCTTAACTGGAATGAGATAAAAGAGATGTCCAGCAATGGTGTTTCCTTTGGCTCACATACCTGTAATCACAAAATATTAACAGGGGTTCCGTTGAGTGAGGCAAGAGAAGAGCTCGAAAGATCAATGCATCAGTTAAAAGCAAAGGATCTGAATTTCATTCCGGTATTTTGCTACCCAAATGGAAACTACAATCAAGAAATTCAAAACACAGTAAGCGATTGTGGTTATGAGGCTGCAGTTACAACAAAGTTTGGCTTTGAGGGTAAAAAACCAGATGATTATTTTGGAATAAAGAGGATAGGAGTGCATAATGATATTAGTTCAACTATGCCTCTGTTCGCTTTTCATTTGTCAGGTCTGCGTCATGGATTATAAATTTTGGAGATTACAGTGAAATATTTAATTATATTATTGTTTCTTATAGCCGGGTGTGATGGGGAGCCTACAATGAAAGAAAAAGTCAGTTTACCCTTAATTAGTGATATTCCAGAATCAACATGGCAAAAACTTTCTCAGAAAAAAATTTATTTTGGCCACCAGTCTGTAGGGGATAATATTATTGATGGGATTAATAATATTATGGAAAACAATAATGTTATAAAGCTTAATATTAAAAAATTAGATGATGTGCAAACATTTAATGCTCCTGTATTCGTTCACTCTTACATTGGAAAAAATGGTGATATAGATTCAAAATTTAACGATTTCAGCCAAAATATTAGAGGTGGTATTGGCGATAAAGTAGATATAGCATTTCTTAAATTATGTTTTTGGGATATTAGAAAAAAAACGGATGTGGATGTGATTAATGTGGATGAGATATTTAATCAATACAAGAAAACGATTACAGGATTACAGGAACAATATCCGCAGACTACATTTGTTCATTTCACTGTTCCTTTGATGTCACATTCAAATGGAATTGTTGACAAAATTAAAAGAATTGTAGTATCAGATAATGACGATCTGGATAACATAAAGAGAAATGAACTTAACCGGCTTATTATCCAGGAATATGGCGGAAAAGAGCCTCTTTTTGATGTTGCTCTTATAGAATCTACCCTGCCTGATGGTAGGCGCATGATATTCTCTAAAGACGGGAAGGATTATTACTACTTGCCGGATGAGTATACAAATGATGGTGGGCATTTAAATGAGCTAGCACGCAAACATGTAGCAGAACAGCTGTTGATTACATTAGCTCGACTTGTAAATAGCAATTGAGTAACAAACTAAACATCGAGTAATTTTTGTCATGTGTGAGATATTATTATGAGCATATATTCTTATTTAAGAAAGGCGTATTATTCATTAGAGGCGAAAAAAAAGGAGAAATATTTAAATGGTTTAATCAATAATGGCCTGCAACTCGGAAAGAATGTTGAGATTATAAGTGATTATTTTTTTGACCCGTCCCACTGTTTTTTAATTTCTATAGGTGATAATTGCACTATTGCACCAAATGTAAGATTAATTGCTCATGATGCTAGCACATTCAAACTGCTTGGCTATACTAAGATTGGAAAAATTGAGATCAAAGAAAACTGTTTTATAGGCGATTCAACAATTGTGCTTCCTAATATTAAGATTGGTCCAAATTCTATAGTTGGTTCCGGCTCAGTCGTAACAAAAGATGTCCCGCCGAACACGATTGTTGCAGGAAATCCAGCAAAGGTGATAACCACGGTCGAAAAATATATACGTAAAATAGAAGAAATAAGCCAATCAAAAAAAATATTTGATGAAAGTTATTTTATCGGAAATCTTGATGAGATAAAGCGTAAAGAAATCATCAAATCCATTGATGACTCCATTGGTTTTATTGTTTGAATCTTATGGGCTGGCAACAGCACATGTTGCTAAAGCAGTAATACCATGGTCTAAAAGCGCATAAAATTTCGCCTTATGTAAGATCGTCTTATACTTAAGCTATTCCATTATCAAAGATATACTTCTACGAACACAAGAATAAATTATGGCAAGATTCAATATTATCCAGTCAGATCCAGTACAGTATAAAGATCTAATCCTTGAGTTTTGGAAGGATAATCTTCCAGGAACCCCGCCCGGAAGATTTGACTGGATGCAGGAAAACCCGGCTGGACCGGCAATTTGGTTTTTTGCATTTGAGGAAACTAACAACGAATTGGTAGGTACTATATCGATTATGCCGCGAGAAATGGTATTAAATGGAAAATTAATCAAAGCCGGTATCGTTGGTGATTTTATGGTAAGCAATGATTACCGGGTATTTGGCCCGGCTTTAAGTTTGCAAAAAGTAGTTCTTGAGTCAATGTCAATATATGGCTTTGATTATGTTTACACAATACCAAATCAGGCTTCTTTTAAAATGAATCAACGGGCAGGTTATGTTGATGCGGTAAAATTAGTTCATTTTATAAAACCGCTTCGTAGTGCGCAATATTTACAAAAGTACCTGAATGGTAAACTGCCAGTCTATTTAGGTTATGTTTTGGATTTCGTTTTAAAAATATTTTCCAGGGAGAGCTATTTTTTATCCGGGAGACATTTTGATGAAATAAAGATTATGAATGACTCGTTTGATGTTATCTGGGAAGAGGTAAGAAAGGTAGAAACAGGTTTATATGGTAATCACAGTGCTGAATATATTAACTGGAGGTATTTAAGAAATCCACTTTCAGCCTTTAAAATTATTGCTCTTCGAAGCAAATCAGGAGATGCGTTATTGG
>JAUXDO010000075.1 GCA_030618315.1 Candidatus Peregrinibacteria bacterium
GCTACACACGTGCTACAATGGCTGGTACAATGGGCTGCAAACCCGCAAGGGGGAGCCAATCCCTAAAACCAGTCTCAGTTCGAATTGAGGGCTGCAACTCGCCCTCATGAAGTTGGAATCGCTAGTAACCGCGCATCAGCCATGGCGCGGTGAATATGTTCCTGGGTCTTGTACTCACCGCCCGTCACACTACGGAAGGTGGGGGCGCCCGAAGTACCCTTAGCTTTTAGCGGGGTCCTAAGGTGAAACCACTGATTGGGACGAAGTCGTAACAAGGTATCCGTAGGAGAACCTGCGGATGGATCACCTCCTTTTA
This sequence comes from Candidatus Peregrinibacteria bacterium, assembly GCA_030618315.1. Classification (GTDB taxonomy): domain Bacteria; phylum Patescibacteriota; class Gracilibacteria; order UM-FILTER-43-11; family UM-FILTER-43-11; genus JAFGCT01. Next base: position 317 of record JAUXDO010000075.1, read on the forward strand.
GGGAGATTCAATCTGAATTGGGATTAAATTTTCGATTACAGATAGGTCGACAAACTCTAGTTACAAGAAATCTTTACTGCATTTAGAATACAATTTTTTTATAACGTGATTATGTTTATGTAGTTGCGTTTTTTTAAGTAGATGCAATTGATATTTGAAACTTGATATTTGAAACTTGAAATTTGAATATCCAATTTCTAATATCGTATACTGTTTTTTTGATATAAACGAAACGAAGAAGCAACGAAATGACGTTGTGACGTTTTTTTGTTATACAAAAAATATTGACATCCAAAAAATTGCCTTATATAATCCATCTGCACAATTGATTAGCGGCTGCTGAGCAGTCAAAAAAAAGGCATGATTGTGTGCAACCAAGCAGATTGGCGGGATAGAAACTTGGAAGCGCCAAAGAACAACCCGCACTCCTTGGATAGACACAACAGCGCAAAACTCTTCTTCGTGAAGTGGTGATGTGCTTCGTCTATCCAAGGTTTCATTAAATCTCAGAACATCATATAATCGAACCGTTTTATACGTCATTTCGTCATATAAGTAAAGAGCGGTTTAGTTGTTACACTAAACCGCTCATAAAAATGTCCATGTCATAGTTTCCTATGACCGATGTTTATCCTCCATCTTTTTGTGGCCTGTAGCGTTTTATGAATTTTATTACGCAATAAGGGCCTGTTGATCCGGGAACGCATGTATCTATTCCGAATCTGAGCCATGCTAAATCCTGGCCAACTAATTTTGGCAGATAAACCACACTTTTTGTATCCTTTCTCCTGAGTGCCAACTGAATGTACTTGATTTCATCAAGAGTGGGTCTGTTTGGTTCAGGACGCCAATCTTTGAAGTCCTTGAATTCACTTTTCGTGTCTTCGAGTTCAAGATTGCATGATGCGTTATTTGCTTCAGCTTTTTTGATTTCTTTCTTTAGCTCCTTGATTTCATTCTGATGTTTTTGCCCCAGCTCTGATATGAGTGAGGCATGTTTTTGATTCTTATCACAGGCTAGTTTATTGGCTACGATACCGGTAGCAGTCCCGCCTATAACAAAAGATACTAAGACTAGTATGGTTGATTTTAGAGACATCGATTTCTCCCTTATCTCTTTTAGAGAGATGTTTTGGATTGTTGCGAAAATTGGACATTAAGGATCATATGGAAGTCAGATATATTTAAGTAAAAATATCCTGAGTTTCACATAGGAAAGAAATTGTATAACAGGTTGATTTTTATATCAATAACGATATGGCGAGACGATGTGATGACGTTGTGACGTTTTTTTGATTTAAGAATTATTTTTTCTTAACCAATTTTTCCTCAACAATATCTTCAACAACTTCAAGCTCTTTGTCGTGTTCTTCAAGTTCTTCAGCTTGTTTCTTAATTTTTCTTTTATGACCTTTTAGTTCTTTTTCATGTTCAAGCAATTCTTTTTCGTGCTCTCTGCTATCTTTTGCCTGTTTTTTCAGGTTCTTTTCTGTTTTTTCGATTTCTTCTTCCTGTTCTTTCATTTTACGACGCTGGGTGGAAATTTTCCTTTCGGTTTTTTCCAGTTCATCTTCCTGCACATGCTGTTTTCGTTCAAGTCCTGTGATTTTTTTATAGACTCTCTCTGTTTGGTATTTTGCAATAATTGTAAACGCGTAAAGAACAAATGGAACAATACTTAGTGAATATATTATTGTAACAATTTTACTTAAGCTATGAGTTGGAACAAAATCTCCGTAACCAACAGTGGTAGCAGTCATAGTAACAAAATATAATGAATCTGCGATTGACCATTCTTCCAATATAGAAAAAATTATGGCACCTAATATCAGTACGCCGATAATTGCGAACAGTAATGTGATTATGCTGATTTTGAACTGTCTTCTATGCACTTCGTTTTAGATTTATGTTGTAAGATTTATGTTTTACGCTGTAATCTGTCTTAAATCATACAACATTCAACATTAATCTTATCTATGTATTATAGCATAAAAACGGGTAATTTAAAAGGGGAAGTGTCCAATTGTGGCTCCAATTGTGGCTCCAATTGTGGCTCCAATTGTGGTAAGGTTTTTGTGTATGCAAGATTTAGAACAGTTTATAAAAAATCAGGGATGGTCGACGTTTGGCATTATATCAATCGATGAAGCTAAAACGGCTTTAGATAAGCATAAAATCGTTTTTGATAAATGGATTTTGAACCATTATCAGGCGGATATGGATTATTTGGAGAGAATGGAGGAAGATCGGTTTCATCCGGAGAATAAATTGCCTGATGTTAAGTCGATTATTGTTCTTGGAACTGTATATTCCAATTGTGGCTCCAATTGTGGCTCCAATTGTGGCTCAAGTTGTGGTTTGGTGGCTAGGTATGCAGTTGGGAAGGATTATCATAAAGTGCTCAAAAAGCGACTCGCAGAGCTCGCACGCTTTTTGGAAACCTTGCCTACCGGCAGGCAGGCTCGAAACTCGAAATTCGAAACTCGAACTTATACGTCAGTTGATAGTGGTCCGACGGTTGATAGGGTGTTGGCGGAGAATGCTGGTCTTGGTTTTTTTGGTAAGAACTGCAGTATTATTAATCCTAAAAAAGGCAGTTATTTTTTTATTGCGAGCTTGATGACAAATGTTTCTGTTGATGAATTATTGAAGTTCTATGGAGGATCTATTGAAAAATCTATAGAACATCAAAAGAATATCAATAGAACATCAAAAGGTTCATTATGTGGTGACTGTATGAAATGTCAAAATGCCTGTCCGACAGGGGCTTTAGTCAGTCCGGGGGTTATTGATGCCCGTAAATGTATTTCTTATCTTACAATTGAAAATAAAGGAGGGATTCCAGAGGAATTGCGTTCAAAAATTGGTAATCGATTATTTGGTTGTGATATTTGCCAGGAGGTTTGTCCTTTTAATGCTGTATGCCGAGTAGATGTTATCGATCAATTTAAACCTGAGAGCGGGGTAGGGGAGTCGCTTGATTTAAAAGAGATACTATCCATAAAAACCGATAAGGAGTTCCTTGAGAAGTTTGCAGGAACACCACTAATGAGAGCTAGGCGTATCGGATTAATTAGAAATGCTTGTGTTGTGGCGGGTAATAGTGGTGATAAATCGTTAATTCCTTATCTTGAAAAAGTTGCGGGGGATGAGATGGTGAAGGAGCATGCAGAGTGGGCTATTCGAAAAATTAATAATTAAAAAAAACTGCAAAGCAGTTTTTAATAGTGGTGGGCGTACCAAGACTTGAACTTGGGACCTCTACATTATCAGTGTAGCGCTCTAACCAGCTGAGCTATACGCCCTTATGAAAAAAAATAAGTCTGTGTTTTTAGTGGTGGAGACTAGGAGAGTCGAACTCCTGACCTCTCGCGTGCAAGGCGAGCGCTCTAGCCAACTGAGCTAAGTCCCCACGTTCTTTTCAGCAAGAAAGATTTTAACGAAGGCGCATATCTAAGTCAATATTAAAATACAAAAAACCCGCCCCCCGCTAAGCGGGGAACGCGGGTTTTTAATGTTTATATCTAATTACGCAAGGTAAACCAAATAGCTCATCCAGCCACCTAATACAGCTGTGATTACTCCACAAGCCATAATGAATTCTGGTTTAGCGAGTGTTTTTATTGAACTTTTGATCCAGGCACCTGGTGCAAGGAAGTAAAAAAGTCCTTTAATGAAAGCGCCCCAACCAAATATAGTGATGATTACGTTGACGCTCCATTCCCAAACATTATGAACTTGTATAATTGCAAGTCCAAGGATTAAAGCAAGAGCCATACCGATAAAAGTAGCGGTATGATTTTGAGCCATATCTTTCATAAGCTTTACCCATACTTTGGCGTATAGCAAATGTGAAAGACCCATAATAAGAAGGAGTGGTCCAATGATTCCTCCAAGAAAGACGTTATCCATAGTTTTTTGTTTTTATGTTATAAAACTGTAACGAGTTTAGCACCTCAGTTAAATGTGCGCAAGGGTTTTTGTATACTTTTTTTATACACTGTTTTTTTTGGTTTTTTTTGGTATAATAAATTTGTAAAATCTAACAAACAAAAAAATGAGAATAGTTCTAGGATTACTTGGCTGCGTTCTAAGTATATTACTTATTGTTTATAGAGTTCCTATTAGAGGCTTCATTGGGCAGATTAACTGGGCGGAGCAGAAGCTCGGGCCGGGTGGAACATATTCTTTGCTTGTAATTATCGGTATAGTGATGTTCTTTTTCTCTCTTGTATATATGACTGATTCATTTGGTTTGTTGTTTGGAGGCGACACTGGCGTCGACTTTTTTGAAAGTGCGCAGTAATATGTGTAACATTTGTTTTAAATAAACCCACGTAGGGACGCGATTAATCGCGTCCCTACGGTTGGTTGTATTTAATGTATCTTTAAAGACTTGCTTTTTATATATTTTTGTGTTATAATCTCTTCCTTTGAAAAATCTAAGGATTAGAAAAAAAACAAAATCAATATAAAAATGCAAACTGCTGAACAGCAAAATCCATCGGCTTTGGAGGAGATTAAAAAGAATACAGCTCAACTTCCTGATATATGTACACAGGAGGATATTTTAAATGTATTTGAACCAGAAGATCAGAAAATAATTACACGAAGACATAAAATTCTTTCGTCTCTTGCGTATTTTATAGGTAAGGATTTTCGAATTCCAATTAAATTAGGTAAGCCTGGAAGTGGCTGGCGTTGGGATGCAACAAATAACATTATTTATGCTGATTCTTTAAGCTTGCTTAATAGATCAATGGATTATCTTCGTTATGTTATTTCTCACGAAGGAGCACATAGAAGAATTTCAAGAGCTGATTTTATTCCTATAAAAGAATGGAATCAGCCAGGATTTAGTGCGATGATGAATTCGATTGAAGATCCTCGCGTAAACAATTTTACAATTGATAGTTATCCAAAATTTCAAGAACAACTTGAATCAGGTTATTTAGAAACTGCTGAACTAAGAAAAAAGGCTCGCGAGGAAGCTGAAGGTAAATGTGGCTTTCAGCCTAAATTTATGCAGGCGACTTTTGAATATATAAATAGATGGTTCTCTGAAGTTTATGATGGAGAGCTGGAATCAGATGTCGAATTACTACCTGATGATGTGCGCGAATCGGTTGGCGGTGTATTGTTATCTGAAGATGAAATAGAGGAGGATGTAAAAGAAGTGGTAAATAAAACCATTGTTTCTGCGCAGGATTCATGGTGGACATATCCTGATAGGGATGAGGCTGATGAAAGTGAACAAAATATTACGGATTACTCATTTGCTTCTTATGAAATAAATCGAAATAAAATTTGGCCTGAGTTTAAAAAGTTAGTCGAAGCGGATATGAAAAACCAGCAGATTCAGGAGATGTTACAGGAGATGTCCGAACAGAATGAAGCTGGAGAATCCTTACCTCAGGAATTAATTGATCAACTTACATCCGAATTGATTAAGGAATTAATGAAGACTTTGGAAGATATGGTGAAAGATGCTTCGCAAGGCAAAGGAAAAGGCAAAGGCAAGGGGTCTAAATAATTTCTGATTTGTTAGTTTTGGTTTGAAATGTT
>JAUXDO010000126.1 GCA_030618315.1 Candidatus Peregrinibacteria bacterium
TACCATAATCTGTGGTGGGGCACAAGAGATCAATGCTTTCTCGATGGGAAGTTTTGATGCCCTGGGTGCTTTTTCAATCAGGGGTGATGAACCAACAAAGGCTTCAAGACCATTCGATAGAGATCGTGATGGATTAGTTCCGAGCGGTGGAGGTGCCACAATAATACTTGAAAGTTACGAATCTGCAAAAAAAAGAGGCGCTCCAATCATTGGTGAAATTCTTGGATATGGTTTCTCGTCAAATGGCGAACATATTTCTGTTCCCAATGTAGATGGTCCGGCCAGGTCATTAGAAAAGGCAATACGAGATGCTAAAGTTAAACTTGAGGAAATAGATTATTTAAACGCGCATGCCACATCAACACCCGTTGGTGACACTAATGAAGCACAAGCTATTTACAAAGTATTCAATAATGTAAGAATACCGATAAGCTCAACAAAGTCGATGACAGGGCACGAAATGTGGATGGGTGGAGCCAGCGAAGTAATTTATTCTTTAATCATGGCTCATAATTCATTTATCGCTCCCAACATCAATTTCGAAAATCCGGATGAACATTCGGAAAAACTGAATATTATCAGCGTAACCAAAGAACATAAAATCGACACATTCCTATCCAATTCATTTGGATTCGGAGGTACTAATTCTTCATTAGTAGTAAAGAAACTTTAGTAATACTGTTTATTAATTCTTTCCTTTTATTTTTTTGAATTTAATAGTACTTTTGCACAATCAAAATCATTCACTAAAAGATAATGAGCAGAGAAGATATAGTTACAATCGTTAATGATTTTTTAATTGACGAGTTTGAGCTTGAGGAGGATCAGTTAATACCTGATGCCAAAATGAAAGAAGACCTTGATATCGAGAGTCTTGATTTTGTTGATATTGCTGTAATTATTGAAAAAGAATTTGGCTTGAAGGTCGCGAGCGAACAAATGATCAAGATCAAAAAACTTGAAGATCTTTATAACTTTATCTTAGATCACTCAAAAAACTAATGACTACCTGGAAAGGCAAAACCAGGGGTGGCGTAGCCGGACATCGATTTTTCATTTTTATCTTAAAAACTTTTGGAATTAGGTTTACCTACTTTTTTCTGAATTTTGTAGTTTTATATTTTGTGCTGTTTTCTGCAAAATCCCGAAAACCCATCTTCTACTATTTTCATACAATCCTTGGTTACGGAAATCTTAAATCACTACGCTATGTATTTAAAAACAATTACAAACTCGGACAAGTACTGATTGATAAGGTGGCTTTATTAGCCGGATATTCTGATAAATTTACTTTTGATTTTGAAGGTGAGGAATACATCAGGGAAATGGCTCAAAAGAGTGGCGGTTTATTGATCGGGGCTCATATGGGCAACTGGGAAATTGCCGGGCAATTGCTTGAACGCATCAACACAAAGGTGCATGTTTTAATGCTCGAAGCCGAGCATGAAAAAATAAAAGTACTTCTGGATGATGTTATGGATAAGAAGAGCATGAATATTATTCCGATTAAGGAAGATTTCTCTCATTTATTCCTCATTAAAGAAGCATTGCAAAAGAATGAGATTGTAGCCTTGCACGGTGATCGGTTTATGGAAGGTTCTAAAACCGTAACAAAAACGTTTTTAGGGCATAAAGCAAAATTTCCTGAGGGCCCATTTTATTTATCCGTGAAATACAAAAAACCTGTAATCTTTGTCTCAGCCGTTAAGGAAACAGATAGTCATTATCATTTTTTTGCTACTAAACCAAATTATCAGGAACAAAGCAATCTGACAAAAGAAGAACAGCTTAATAATCTTATAGATCTCTATATTACAGAATTAGAAAAGACACTTAAGGATTATCCTGAACAATGGTTCAATTATTACTATTTTTGGGGACAAGAGAAAGAGCAAATTCATTAAAAACCGGTATTAACCACTAGATTAATGAGTGAGAATTTTGGAAATGATAACAAGTCAGCCATTCAGGCCAAACTTGATGCGCAAAAAATTGCCTTCGCCCCTATTATGTTCCAGGCAGCAAGATCATTACGAGATCTTGGCATTCTTGAATACCTATTAAAGAACCGGAGAAAAGGTGCAGACATTGAAACCATTGCTGACGATTTAAACCTATCAGTTTACGGTGTAAAAGTATTGCTTGAAGCAGGACTAAGCCTTGAAATGGTTCAAATGAAAGATGGGAAATACTCTATTACAAAAACAGGTTATTTCATTACCAGCGATGAGCTCACAAGGGTGAATATGGATTTTACAAATGATGTGAACTACCTGGGCATGCTTAGTTTGACGGACTCAATAAAAAATGGCAAACCGGAAGGACTAAAAGTATTCGGCAAATGGAATACTATTTATGAAGCACTCGCTGAACTACCTGAAAATGTTAGAAAGAGTTGGTTTGCTTTTGACCATTATTACTCCGATTATGCATTCCCTGAGGTGATGCCACATTTGTTTGCCGACAAGCCTGAAAAAATTCTTGATGTTGGTGGGAATACAGGAAAATTCAGCATGTTTTGCGCAAACTATGATAAGGATGTGCATTTAACCATT
>JAUXDO010000005.1 GCA_030618315.1 Candidatus Peregrinibacteria bacterium
AATTCGACAAAGAAATGGAAAGGAAAAGGGATGAAAAAGAGTCAAAAAAAGATAAAAACCTTGAAAAATATGATTTTGAAGAACCAAGGGATGCAAAAATAGGTGAAGTAATGCTCGCCTGCCAAATTATGTGTGTTAACACCCATGCAATTGCTTACAATCTGGAGAGAACAAGCAAAAAAACAGGTGAAAAATATAAATATACAAATCCGCTAGGAAAAGAACTGAAAAAATTGGGTATTGTGCCGAATATTCTAAAAGGTTCCACATCTTTATTTAAAAACGGTGTTGGAAATTTCGCATCTTTTAAAGAAAGAATTAAAATTCTTGATTCGAAAGGAGATTTAGATAATGCCACAGAAATTTTAATGAGAAGTGCGATTGGAAAATATCAAATTATTCCAAGACATCATTTTAGTAATGTTAAAGGATGGGATGAAAAGGGAAATGAATTTAAATTAAGAATGATGTTTCTATTTCTTAGAAATGAATCACTTCAGAACGGACGAGCCAGAAGGATTATTGAGGCCAAAAATCGCAAATACAAAGGTGAACCCTACATAATGGCAGCCTCTTATTATGCAGGAGGAAGGGGGGCAAGAATAATGAAAAAGTACAGAGATGCGGTAAAAAAAGGAGAAATTACTGACACTTCCTCACTGAAAAAGAAACAGGCATATGGATACGGAAGTATTATGGAATATGCGGAAAGAGTAGTTAGATATCAAAAAAGATATCAGAGAAAATACCCTGACAAATCTTTTACCGAAACATTTCAAATGGCCATTGCAAAAAAAGAGAGTGGATATTTGAGGAATAAAAGGGTTAAGGTTTAGTAAACCTATTTATAAACCCCCTTTGTCATTTAATTAATCAATTATTATCCCCCTTATCAAGGGGAAGTATTTGGTGATTGATGAATGATGATAAATATTAAGTGGAGTAATTTGTAATTTTGTATAACTAATTACCTAAATAAATACTAATTACAAAAAACCCTCTATCAACTACCTAGTCCCTCCCCTTGATAAAGGGGAATATTCAATTAATTGTGTGGATAAAGGGGTTAAGGGGATTTTATAATAGGGATTTAATCATAAAGAATCAGCGGTTCAGACAATCTTAGCAAACTTCCTTTTGCCGACTTGAACAATCATGTCTTTTTCAAGATGTACGGAAACGTCTGCTTCAGGAACCTTATCACCATTGATTTTAACAGCGCCTTCTTTAATCAAACGTTTTGCATCGGAACGACTTTCAACTAATTTGCATAATTCAAGTAAATCGATGATGTTTCGGTCACCGCTGATTGTAAATTCAGGAATATCGTCCGGCATTCCGCCTTTTTTAAACACAGTAGCAAACTCTTCTTCAGCTTTGGATGCCAATTTCTTATCGTGATAAAGAGTAACGATTGCGTGTGCCAATTTAGCTTTTGCATCACGAGGATTATCCCCCGCCTTCAAACTCTTATCTATTTCATCGATTTCTTTTAGAGGTGCGTCAGTACAAAGCAAAAAGTATTTGATTATAAGGTCGTCGGACATAGACATTACTTTGCCGAACATATCACTCGGCTCATCCATAATATCGATAGTGTTCCCATAGCTCTTACTCATCTTCCTACCGTCTGAGCCTTCGATAAGCGGAGTGCATAAAACATGCTTTTCCTTGTCTTTATATGCCCTGAGTAGTGTTCGACCAGCAAGCATATTAAATAATTGATCGTTACCACCAATTTCAAGATCAACTTCCATATGAACTGAATCGTATCCCTGCATAAGCGGATATAGGAACTCGTGTAAACCAATTGGCTTACCTGCCTCCATCCTTTTTTGATACATATCACGTTCAATCATTTGCTGAACAGTAAACTTTTGAGCAAGCTCAACAATATTCTGAAAATTTAGATTTGAGAGCCAGTCTCCGTTATACATAATCTTAGCTTTTTTGAAATCAAGAATTTTAGAAGCCTGCTGTTTATATGTATGAAAATTACTTTCAATTTCCTCAAGAGTCATCGGTTTACGCATAGCATCCTTGTCGGATGTATCCCCTATCAGCGCAGTAAAACTACCAACTAAAAATATAACTTCATGACCGGCATTCTGAAAATCCCTGAGCTTTCGGAGTGGCACAGCATTACCCAGACTGATTTTTGAAGAAGTCGGATCGAAACCAAGATATACTTTTAATTTTTTCCCTGAACTAATCTTCTCCTGAAGACCTTTCTCGGGAACAATTCTTTCAACCGCTCTTGTTAACAATTCTTTTTCGTCTAGCATTTTATTTTGATTAGATAAGTATCAAAAATAGTATAGCTCAAAACACTATTTACTATAAATAGAAAACTAGAAAGTCTGAACCTTGATTTTCTTGATTGATTTGATTACATGATTTTATATAAGGTATTTTTCCTATTTATAATCATGGTCATTCTATAATCCCATAATAGTTAGCTATGTGTTGCTATTTGTAGCTTTGCTCGTGCGTATTCTGCCATTAAGGGGTATATAGTTCAGACAACTATCTCCTCAACCCAGCTAATTCCAAACTGTGACTGCTAATAGCCTTACGAATTGCAGGTAAATCACTAATATTTTCCTTAATATCTTCAACATCAGTTTTAATAGTCTCCCATATACTCTGACCTTCACCTATTAAGTCAATCTTATGATTAATCTTATCTATCTCAAGGCCATTTAAACGTACTCTTGTATCAAGAGATTTGATGCCATCGGAATTCTTTTGAATTGCTTCATAATTCTTTCCAACCTGCTCATTAAGCACCCTAAAGTGACCTTCGAGACCGTCAAAGCGACCTTCGAGACCGTCAAAGCGACCTTCAAGTCCTTTAAATAGTCCTATAAAAAATTGTTTGTCTTCTTTACCCATAATATTTAAATTAGATACTAAAATTCTTTTAAAAAATCAAAGAAGGATTCTCATCTTATTAAATGAAATATAAATTGTAAAGAAAATCCACTTGACCACACTTAAATAGCGAATAGCAATTAGCGTGTAGCGGATAGCTTACTGCTTGCTAACCGCTGACCGCTAGCTGCTAACCGCTATTTATAAGATTTTCTCAATCTTACTCCCCCAACCAAGCTTATTACGTAATGTCTGAAAATAATTCTCATTCGGTAATCTGATAAATTCAGCAATTCCGTCACGCTTTATATAAATCACATCTTTATACTTAAGCTGCATACTCCGCTGACCATCAATTGTTAAATTCATCTGAGTATAATCACTGGCAACAGCTATATCGACTTTTTTATCATCAGGAATAACAATAGGTTTATGAGTAAAGCTATGAGGACAAATTGGGGTAATTATCAAGGCTTTTACATTTGGATGAACAATAGGTCCGCCTGCAGATAAGCTATAAGCTGTTGAACCTGTAGGAGTGGAAACAATAAGTCCATCTGCTTTATAATTTGCTAACTTTTTATTATCAACTTTTGCTTTTAAGGAAAGTAACCGTGAAAGTGTACCTTGTGTGATACTCACCTCATTAAGTGCATGGAATTTTTTGACCTTCTTTTTATCACGCTCTATGACAACCGATAACATCTGTCTTTTATCTATTGTATAATGACCCGCAAATACCCGACCAAGAGTTTTACCAATTTGAATCGGAGGTATTTCAGATAAAAACCCTAAATGCCCCATATTAATACCAAAAAATTTAGTAGATACCTCTCTCATCTGATTAACAATCCTAAGAATTGTTCCATCGCCTCCCATTACAAGAATAAGATCGACTTTTGTTTTACCAGGAATAAACTTTTTGTATTCCTTCATCTTCATTAAATCTGACACACGCTCTTCCAAAAAAACCTCTTTCTTCTCCTTTTTCAAATACTTCACAATGCTGTGAAAAGTTTTTTCATGTTTTTCCAGATGCAGCCTGCTTACTATAGCTATACGTTTCATATATTTGTAAGAACTATGAACTAAGGACTATGAACTAAGTCAATATTAGAATAAAAGACAAAAAATACCAAGCTTAGTCCTTAGTCCATATTTCTTAATCCTTTTGAATCGCTTCAATAATTAAATTAGCTGTTCTCCCCCAACTATACTTCTTAATCTGATGAAATCCCTTATCTCTCAAAGCTTTACAATACTCTTCATTGTCCAGTAGCTGAGTTATCCCATCAGCAATATCAACTGGCTCATATGGATCGGCATAATGAATGGCATCAACGCCAAGCTCTGGGATAGAAGAAACACGGGACGCAAGTACAGGTACGCCGTTTGCCATGGCTTCTAAAATCGGAAGGCCAAATCCTTCATAAAAAGATGGGAATAAAAATAATTTCGCCCCCTGCATTAAAACCGCCAAATCTTCATCGGGAATATATTCCAAAAATTTTACACGACCGATTAATTTTAATTCTTTTACCTTTTGGAATATCTTTTTGTAATACCATCCTTTCTTTCCAGCGATTACAAAACGATAACGCTGTTGATTAAATGGACTGATAAGACTATAAGCTTCAAGTGCTCCAACAATATTTTTACGAGGCTCAAGTGTTCCAGCCATCATCATATAATCAGGATCAAGGTTATAACGCCTTTGTACTTCAATGATTCTGTTTGGATCGACTTTACGTAAAAATGCATCGCGAATACCAGCATAAACAACGGTAATTTTTTCAGATAGACGGAATTTTGGATATCTCTCTACTAAATCCTTCTTTGTATATTGAGAAACAGTAAATATCCATTTAGCCTTCTTTACTGCGGATTTTAAGGTAACTTTTTCAATCCATGTTGCTCTTTTTTGATGCTTAGCAGGTGATTTAAATGCAACAAGGTCGTGAACAACTAATGCAACATTTAATTTTTTCGGATTATGTAAAAATGGAACAATATAACTTTCAGTAGCAATTAAAATATCAATTTTATTCTTTAACATGGACCAGTAAAACCTCAAATGCCATAACGGTCCCTTTCCCCAAACACGCATAACATGAACATTTGGATTATGTTTATAAATATTCTTCCAGTCTTTATTGGTATAAAGGTAATACTCGTTCTCACGATCGTTATTTAAAATGCTCTTCAAAACATTCGCTGTCCAAATCCCCTTTCCACCCCTATCTCCGTCAATCCCTCTGATGTCAAAAGCTATCTTCACGTCAAATGAAGTTAATGCTGTAATAGATTACAACAAATAGACGTAAATAAGCAATGGGAAGTCGTTTTGTTTAAAAAAGATTTCCAATGGAGATTAATCGGTTTTTTCAGCAACAAGTTTACATTCTTCTAATAACTCTTCAGCTCTATCTTTCGGGAGTACACCCTTAATGCGATCATAATATTTAACAAAACCTTCCGGATCTTTTCTGGCAGCTTCAGTTACAACTTTTTCAGTCCAAGGCCAATATGCATTACGCATTCTTTTATTGATTGATTCAAAATCATAAAACATACCAGGTGTCTTAAAAATTATACTCGGTTCAACTTCTTTCAGCATTTCCGGACACCTATTCACAAAACGTGAAAGTAATGTGCCTCCTGAAAGCTTTTTGATGGTAATCGGCGCAATAAAAAAGCGAAAGGGTAGAATTGAAAAACCAATCGCATCAAAAGGATTATTAGAAATCTTTCTTCCTGTATAAAATGGCATAATATCGTCGTCATCCAAATTATAATGATCTATTATTTCCTTAATAGCTGACTCAAAAGGTAAAGGATGCTCATGATACCCTTCATAAATATGCGCTGTAAGAATTTTCTTTAAACGTCTTTCATCACGCTTAGACCAACTCCCACCATCACACGCACATTTTGGAGGCACGTTAAATATGGAGGGGTTAATAAAAATGGAAGGATCTTCCTTTTGCCATATTAATCCCTCTGCTTTGAAAAAATGTTTTATTGCAATTGGATTACCGTCTTGGGATACCCTGTAAAGTGCATCTAGTAAAAGTGATTCAACATTTTCGCCTCCACTATAACCATGTCTACCATCGCTTGCTGCTGAAATACCAACATATGGCCTTTCATGAACACCTCTTTGTTCTAAATATTCAAACAAATTAACCAAATAGTTATAACCACTGCAAGTTGCCCCAATTAGATTAATATTTTCAATATTTCCTGACTCAATCAATGCATCTCCAAGCTCTTGATAATTGATAGACTTAGCCCTTCTACCTAGATAATGATCAAGTCTATCTGATTGATTATTTGAAAATGACCAATTCTCAGGACTTCCATGACCGCTAAATAACACCGTAGTCACCCCCTTTGAATTGCGAATAGCATCCAATATTTTTTCCTTCTCAATGTTCTTGCCATCTTCAATTTTCATTCCTTTGGCGTTCGCTAAGATGTTCTTCTTTGTGCCACCACTGCGAAAAAAAACTTTTTCAAGCACCTCATCATTATTAAACTTCTCATCTTCGTGCGTAAACAATATAAGCTGAGTATTTGGACCAAATAATTCCCTCTCACTAACATATTCCCATTCAGCATATATCTCCGAAACAGCCTGTCTAATCGTATCATCATTCATATCATATTCACCCTCACTAATGCGATAATAAACATCTTGAGCAAGTGAAAAAACATTCATATAAGTAAGTTCTCCAAGCTGCTTACTTATAAAGTCCTGAAAAGAATTACTATAAAATACTTTACGAAAGTCATCGATTGGAATTGAAACCAATGGTTGCCCTTTATCTTTTTTGTACTCGGTATCCCTTTTAGCTTTTTCATTAATAGCTCGCAAAGTTAAGTCAAAAGTGTCTGGAGTAAGAGGAAAATCACTTTCTTCCACAGCTTCAGGTAATAAATCATAGGCTCTTTTTATTTCATCAGCTTTATCACCCAAAATTTCTTTTGCTTTATCAAAATAGTCTAAAAGTCCTCTTGGGTCTTTAAGTAAAATTTTAATAATAGCCTTTTGGACAAAAGGTATATGCTTATATTTGCCTATATGTTCATTTAGCCATGAAGCCTTGGCAAAATCATCATTATCAACGGTTGTCATAAGAACTTCTTCCGCCCAGGGCTCTTCAATATATTTATCAATATAATAATATCCATAAAATGGTTTTTTCTTTACAAGGATTATTGTCAACTCTTTCAAAATGCCATTAAAATATGAATTAACTCCAAGTGTTTTCTTAAGATCATCGTGAGTAAAAAAACCTTCAGGATCTTTTTCTGCATATTGCCTGAGTGCTTTTTCCTGTAACTCCTCATATCTTGGATGTTTGGTTATAAGATTATCAAGGCTAACCCGATGAGTCAGAAAAGCCAGATTATTTTCATCAAGAGATTCAACAGCGTCATTGAGCAAATTTTCATAAAAGCCCTCTTCTTCTAATTCCGGAATATGGAGCATTTCAGCATTGGAATTATATTTCAAAAACATCTCAGGTGCCTCATCCTGTGATCTGGTCAAATAAATCTCTACCCATTCCTTATGCAAAGGTAACTGAAGAACTCTACGGAGTTGAAAAGTGCCATGACGAAAGAGATCATTATTAATTTCAGCAATTCTCATTAGTAAATCTTTCGCATAACGCCTATTCGGATGGTCATCATAAAACCAAACAAAATAAGGTGCATGCGCATTACGTGCAATGTAATCAAAACACTCATTAAACAATTCGGAGTCCAATCTCTCAAGGGATTTTAAAACCTTAATCGCAAGACTGGGGTTTCTAAAATAGTTGTTTTCATCTTCGTAAGACCTGTTACTATGATCAGCCTCATGTAACAAACCCCGTTTTTTTAACTTCTTCCTCAATACCTTATCCACCAGCTCAAGGACATTTTCTTCTTTATCATCAGTTTTTTCTGGTTCAACATCCTTTTCTTCTACCTTCTGAACCATTTTTGGCTCTGGTTCTTCAGGTTTTTCTTCAGGAATAACCTCATCAGGCTGTTCCGCCTTAACAGCTATCGGCTCACTTCCATTGATTACATGCATATCATCCTTCTCACTCTCAGAACCTTGCACCTGCATCTGACCACTGGCACACCCAGCCCCCATCAAACAAGCACTTAAAACAGCAGCACATGCAAGACGGCTTTTTTTCGTAGATTGCTCTTGTTTAGTCATTTCATCACTTTCCAGACGGGCGTGGTCTAGTTCGGGATGGTCAGAGCTTTGATGTGAGTGTTGTGTATTGAGCATTAATTAAAATTTCAGATGAATCTTAAATGAATTTTTCAAAAATATTACCTTCTCGATCATCTTTTATTTTTATGCTCTCTTCTCAGCCGTCTTCTTTTTTTAGTCGCTTTTTTCGCATCCCTCTCTATTTTCAGCAAATCTTCATAATAGGGTAATTCTTTAAGATCTGGATGCCCCTTAATGCTTAGTCTCGTACCGCTCTCAGACACCTTTCTCACCACCTCAGATACTACTTCTTTCGCATAAGGCTGATCTTTGAATTTATCAAGGACAAAAATGATTTGTTTTGGGTATTTTTCAAGAACTTCACGAACTGCTTCTTCAAGCACTTCTTCATAATAAGGTTTATCTTTTAATTTAGGAGAAAATTCAACTATACCAACAGGTCCAAAAATACCAGGATTCACCATTGCAAAAAGAACTCTAATACCATATACATCACCTGAAAAATAAATACTTTTACGAATAGCCTCTTCTAAAACTTCTTCATAATAAGGTTTATCTTTAAATATGTTTTGATATGTGACAAGGGCAATAGGAAGTCTTTCCATGGTTTCAGAAATAACTTGTTCGAGCACCTCTTCATGATAAGGTTGGTCTTTGAAGTTATATGATTTTTCAAATACTTCGACTGGATCTTTTTCAACTCCAATACGAACAGCTTTTTCCAGTACTTCCGCATAATAAGTCTGATCCTTGAATTTTTTAGAATATACCATTGCATAAATTGGCTCTTTTTCACAAACAATACGAATAACTTCTTCTGCATAAAGCTGGTCTTTGAACTTATCAAAGTGTGTGATAAGAAGAGTTGGAAACTTTTCAGCGCCAATACGAGTAACTTTTTCTAACATTTCTTCATAATAAGGCTGGTCTTTGTATTCATCAGAGAACACAAAGGCACGGTCAGGAAATTGTACAGCAGAAATACGAACAGCCTTTTCCAGAACTTCTGCATGATAAGGCTGATCCTTGAATTTATCAGAATATTTAAGGATAACAACTGGATATTTCTCAGCGACAGTTCGTATTATAGATTCTGCATAAGGCTGATCCTTAAATTTATCGAAGTGAATAAGAGCATCGGTTGGTTTTTCTTTAGCTGCAACTTGGATTACAGATTCGGCATAAGGCTGATCTTTGAATTTATCAGAATATTTAATAACTAAGTCCGGTTTTTTTTCAGATATTTTATAAATTATTTCTCCTGCATAAGGTTGATCCTTGAATTTATCGACATATTTAATAGCATCATAAGTTGGATACCTTCTAGTGGTAGTATGTACAGCTTTTTCCAGCACTTCCGCATAATAAGGTTTATCTTTGAATTTATCAGAGTATTTAAGAGCATCAACTGGATGTTTTTTAGCAGCAGTATAGGCAGCTTTTTTCAGTATTCTCGCATAGTAAGGTTGATCTTTGAGTTTATCAGAATATTGAAGTGTATTGCCTGGAGATATTCTAGCGGCACGAGGGGCAGATTTTCTGAGTACCCTTACATAAAAAGGCTGATCTTTAAATTTATCCGAATATTTAATGGCATCATCTGGATAATCTTCAGAGGCAATACGGGTAGCTTCTTCCAATACTTTTGCATAATAAGGTTGATCCTTAAATTTATCCGAATACCTAAGGGCATCATCTGGATACTTTTTAGCAAGAGTAAGAATTATAGATTCAGCGTAAGGCTTATCTTTGAATCTGTCTGAATATTCAAGAGCATCATTTTTATAACTTCTAGAGTAAGTACGGACAGCTTTCTCAAGCACCTCTTCATAATAAGGCTGATCTTTGAATTTGTCCGAAAATTTAAGGGCTAAATCTGGATTTTTTTTAGATATGGTACGAATTATAGATTCAGCATAAGGTTGATTTATGAATGTGTCCGAGTGTGCCATGGCAATCTTCGGCCTTCTGGATGCTATTTTTCTAATTAAATCTTCCTGATATTTTATTAGATAAGTTTTTTGCACATCAGGAGAATCCGATGACATTTCATCTGATTCCTGAACGCTTTCCCAATCGATATATCCCAAAAGCCAAGCCTGCTCAGCACCAAGAAGTTCTATAAATAATGAAATTTCGCTTTCATATTTAGGATATCTTTCAATGGTACTAGATACTAAAGTTGAAAAAAATTGCTCATTATCAACCTCAACACCATACTGACTCTCTAATAACTTAGTTAATTTACTGTAAGACTTTGCCCCACTAAATGCATCCAGATCACTGTCTGCTCCAGGTTTTTTAATAAGCATTAAAGGGAAAGCTTCTGGCTTTTGAATGTTGAGCCTTTCATAAAGCTCTTTCGCCTCAGGATTTTTATCATCAGTAATTGTAACAACTTCTATTTGCTCACCAACAAACCCTGTAAGTTTTGCTAGTTGTTCAGAAAGTGTTTTACATGGACCACACCAAGTAGCGTTAACATCAATAATTAATGTTTTTTCCGAATTCATAAAATGATCCAAATTCTCTAAACTTAATTCCGTTTTAGAACGCATATATTCTCCATACTCTTCAGTTGAAGTTTTGTGACGGTAGGTTTGCATAGCCG
Source organism: Candidatus Peregrinibacteria bacterium (assembly GCA_030618315.1). GTDB lineage: Bacteria > Patescibacteriota > Gracilibacteria > UM-FILTER-43-11 > UM-FILTER-43-11 > JAFGCT01. Next base: position 10,725 of record JAUXDO010000005.1, read on the forward strand.
ATACAAAAGCTTCATTTAATTCAGTCTTCCCATCATTATTTAAATCAATACCTTTTTCTAAGTTTTCAAAAAAGTAAGGAGTGAAAAAATTACAACAGGTTTCTGTATCGGATACTCCAGGGGACATTGCAACTCCTTCAAGCTTCTCATCTTCTATAATTGCATTTGGGAATGAGCCACTATAACAAGAATCAAAAACAGCGACAATACGGGATCCTCCCTCCTTGATTACTTTCGTATAACTTTGAACTTCTTCTACACCAATTGGCTCATCAAGGGCGATAGCCCCATTTTCCTCTGATTGACCATGGCCTGTACCATACACAAAAACCAAGGAATCTTTTTTTAAGGATTTTTTTAAATCCTCAAAGAGTTTATTCAAACCATTTTTGGTACCATTATATTGGCGTATACCTTCCCCATCTTTCACAGAAGCATCTTGGGCAACAAATATTTCATCAAACTCTTGTATCTGAAATAGATTAATTGCCCTCTCAACATTTTTCTTATGACGCTTTTCTCGTGAGTCTCCATTTATAATTACTGCAATCTTTTTACTGATAGGATAACCCGGCAACCATTCAATATTACTTTTTTGTGAATCAATTGCTTCATCTGAAGAAATAGAAGCATCAGTACCAGCATCGGTGCCAGCATCAGCATCAGTCACTGGATCAAAATCTGGATGAGCAACATCAATATTTGCCGCGCCACACCCAGCCCCCATCAAACAAGCACTTAAAACAACAGCACATGCAAGACGACTTTTTTTCGCAGATTGTTCTTGCTTAGTCGTTTCATCATTTTCCAGACGGTTGTGGTCTAGATCGGAGTGGCTAGAGCTTTGATGTGAGTAGTTGGAAGTAGGCATAAAAATAGTAATAAATTATACTACTTTTTAGAAATTTGTCAATACCTAAAGTCATTTCGTATTTTTGGAAATTTAAAATTTGATATTTGAAATTTTTTCGAGTTTCGTTCGCCACGGCGAATCGAGTTTCGAATTTCAAAGTAATTCAGTTTGTGCTAAAGTTATCTACGTAAAATAACAAACAAAATCATGAGTCTACGTCGCATTAAACATATGTTTTTACGCCTAAGCCCCGAGGAGAAAGTAATTGGGATTGGCGGTATTTTAGTTATCATCGGTTCATTTATGCCATGGTTCTATGAAGGAAATATTGTAAGCCCAGATCAAAGCACAATTTACAATGGATTTGGAGGAGATCTTGGAATAATTGGATTTATAATATTCATTTTGGTGCTTTTGGCTATGCTGAATCTTATTGGAGAGCACCTTCACATCAAATTGCCTCAATTCGGATACTCAAAAGAGCAGGTTTTGTTCTTTTTAATGGGTCAAAGTGCATTTTTAGTACTGCTGAGTATAGCTACATACACTAAAATATCACTTGGCTACCATACTGCGGAATTACGTTTCGGTATTTATTTTGTACTGGTTGGTTCCTTTTTAGGAGCTTTTGCAGCTTTCGCACAAATTCAAAAATTAAAGAAAAAAGACGTTGAAAAATTCTTTGGGCATGAAGAGGATTCTCACGTAGAGACGAAATCCGTCGCGTCGGATATGCCTCTTGAGGAAGAGCCCGAACAGGAAGATGAACAACAGTTATTTGAAGAACCAGAACCAGTCGCAGACGCTGAGCCTGTCGAAAGCGAGCCAGAGGAGGAGGAAAAAATCACAGAAGACGAAGTTGAAGACGAAGTTGAAGAAATTATTAGAGAAAAGGTAGCTGAAGATGAAGAAGAGGAAGGCAGTCAGGGCAAATATTTCAGTCGGGAAGCAGGTATTAATGGTGAAGCAGACGCAGAAATAGATGATTTTGAAGAAAAACCCGATGTAGTGACGCAATCCGCCGCGACGGATGTGTCAACAGAAGATGGTGACGAAGAACCCGAAAAGCCAGAGGATGAAGATGACAAAAAATCCCCCGGCATATCAATGAATTTTTACGAAGATCAGTAGTATTATTAAGAAATAATTTTGAATTTTGTAATTTTGAATTTTGAATAAAAAGTTGTCTAATCTCAAAAAATAACTAAAATCTATATCTTATGACGGAGATAGAAGAACATACAGGGTATTCCAATAACATGCCGGGCAAACCGGGAGAAACTGATAAGGAATATGTGGATATAATCAAATCCGACGTTGAAACAGATGCCAAATACATCAAAGATACCGGAGAACCCGCAAAAATCATTTACTACTGTAGAGACTGCGAAAAAATAATTAAACCGAAACGCATCGGCAAAAAACTTCGCTTCACATGCGATGAATGCAAAGGGAATAATGTTGCATTCGGAAGCGAACAATCAATTGCAAATTTCTATCGCATTAAAAACATCAAAGCAGAACAAAAATAAAAACAATATACTTCGATTATCAATTTTTTAATTTTTATATCATGAAAAAGCTTGTTTTTATTTTCCTTATCTTATTAGTATTAGTAATTGCTACAGGATGCAATGCGCGCAGAAATTCTGTTCATTTTGATCCTAAGGTTGACGAATTATCAGATTCAGCTGACATAGACAATAGTGAGTCAAACACTTCCGACAGTAATTCAGAAGATAACAAAGGGCCAGATTTCACAATCAATACACCAGATCTTGATGATGGAAAATTGAATACCAATATTAACTATCACCTTATTAAAGGTAGTACTCCAAAAAATACCAATACAATCACAATCAACGACTACAGGCTAACTAAGTATTACCCAGGTCAGATTGAATGGAGTTATATAGCATCAACTACTATTGGTACACTTACCGATGGTGATAATGAATACGCTGTCCGTGCATTTGATAAAGATGGCAATGAAATCGGTTCCAAAGATTTCGCAATCACATACGAAGTCGCAGAAATCCCCGAACTTCCATACGTAGGTTTAAATAGTTGGGTAGTATTTATATTCTCACTACTAGTTTCAAGTTTATTTTTTGGTTTTAAAAGATTACGAAAAGTATTTATAAAGAAATAACAGTATTTTGTCTACCTCTAGTTTTTAGCTTAATAAAAAGGTTTCGACGTATTCGGAGCCTTTTTTTGATGCTATTTTTGAAAAAACGATTGACGTGGTGAACAACTGTTCACTATACTTTATTCAGATTTAAGTTGTAAGTTGTACGATTTAAGAATTAATTAGTATTTAAGTGAATAAATTATGAGAGTAGAAGATTTAAGAGTTTATCAAAAATTATTTGAATTAACATTAGAGGCTCACAAGCTGACATGGACATTCCCGAAATTCGAAACATACGAATTAGGTTCACAACTAAGACGTTCATCAAATTCAGCTCCGGCAAATTTAGCAGAAGGATTTGGCAATAAGCATACGAATATATATTTAGAAAGTATTAGTCGATCACAAGGTGAAATTAGAGAAACAAAACATCATTTAAAAATTGCACAGAGAAAGAATTACCTGACCTATGAACAACTAAACAAATTAATTCTAGAATACGAAATATCCTCTAAAATGCTATATAAATTAGAAGAATCACTTAAGGAGACAGGCGTGAAAAACAAGCAACCTAAAACATAAATCCTACAACATACAACATACAACATTTTTTAATTTTTAATTTAATAAGAAAATGACAAAAGATAACAAAAAAAGTGACGCTATAAAAAACGCTCTGGCTCAAATCGAAAAAAGCTATGGCCAAGGCGCTATAATGAAACTTGGAGAACGAGGCAAAATAAACGTAGAAACTATATCTACCAGTTCAATTTCATTAGATAAAGCATTAGGTGGTGGAATTCCAAAAGGAAGAATAGTAGAGATTTATGGACCTGAATCATCCGGTAAAACAACACTTGCCTTACACATAATTGCTGAATGCCAAAAAAAAGGCGGTACAGCAGCATTTATTGATGCTGAGCATGCACTAGACCCTGAATATGCCAAAAAAATTGGAATAAACACGGAAGATTTACTTATTTCTCAGCCGGATAACGGGGAGCAGGCACTTGAAATTGTGGAAACGCTAACAAGATCAGGTGGAATAGATATTATTGTTATCGACTCAGTTGCAGCACTTACTCCAAAAGCAGAGATTGAAGGAATGATGGGAGATTCTCATATGGGTCTTCAGGCCAGACTAATGAGCCAGGCCCTTCGCAAATTAACCTCTATTATTTCCAAAACAGGCACAACTGTAATATTTCTAAATCAGCTACGTATGAAGATAGGAGTTATGTTTGGTAATCCGGAAACCACAACTGGCGGTAATGCACTTAAATTCTACACATCAGTTAGATTGGATATACGGGGAATTGACAAAATAAGTGGCTCAACCGACGATGGAAAAGAAATAACAGGACGCCGTGTACGAGTTAAAGTGGTAAAAAACAAAGTCGCTCCGCCTTTTAAACAAGCCGAATTCGACATAATGTTCAATGAAGGAATAAGTAAATGCGGTGATATATTAGATACAGCAGTCGAAAAGAATTTGATAAATAAATCCGGCGCCTTCTATACATATAAGGTGACTAAAATCGGACAGGGAAGAGAAAATGCAAAAAAATATTTAAAGGATAATATCAAAATATTAAATGAAATTCAAAGCAAACTGATGGTCGGAGATATAAAAGTGGAGGCAAAAGTGGCCATCGGCTCTGAGGCTCAGGCTCGAAGAGAAGAAAAAGTAGAGACAAAATAAACATACCACAATTGTAGGGACGCGATTAATCGCGTCCCTACTTTTTTTGTAACAGTATTTATTTTTATAACACAAATTCGTAATTCGTAATTCTTAATTTATAATTACGCACAGTATTCTCTTGCCATTATTTACCAAAAAATATAAACTAAGAATCCAAAAACAAATATAAAAAAAGGTGATGTATATAACAAAAAGTTATCTCGTCATTTCGTCGTTTCGTTATTTCGTTTTTCATGGCTGAAACAGGTAAAATTCCACCACACAACAAAGAGGCTGAACAATCAGTACTTGGCTCAATTCTTATCGACAAAGATGGAATTCTTAAAATTGTTGACCTAATTAATCCTGACGATTTCTATTATGACACTCATAAAATGATTTATGAGGCAATGATAGATCTTTACAACAGACACGACCCGATTGACTTGCTTACGCTTGCGAATTTACTAGAAGAACGTAAACAAATTGACACTGTTGGTGGCCCTGCTTATTTGGCTGAATTAACATCACTTGTGCCAACAGCTACACATATATTCAAATATGCACAAATTGTTAAAAACAAATCCACACTAAGAAAAATGGTTAAAGCTGGAAGTATTATTTCCAGCTATGGATATAGTGAAGATGAAGATATAACCAATTTATTGGAAAAGGCAGAAAAAGAAGTATTTAGTATTTCACAAACATTTTTGAAAGATCGTTTCGTACACGTAAGAGACATACTGAACGATCGTTTTGAAGAATTCTCAACTCTTCATACCGCAGAAGATGTGGATAAGGTAAAAGGTATACCAACCGGATATAAATCACTCGATAAAGTTCTCTCAGGAATGCAGCCTTCAGATTTAATTATTCTCGCTGCACGCCCAAGTATGGGTAAAACAGCTTTAGCACTCTCTATTGTCCAAAAAATATGTATCGAAGCTAGTAAAAAGAAAACAGTTGGAATTTTTTCACTGGAAATGTCCAAAGAGCAACTGGTTGACCGCTTATTCTGCTCAATACTAGGAGTTGATTCATGGAAATTACAACATGGAAAACTAGATGATAAAGATTTCCAGAACATGGGGTCTGTTATGGACACATTAAACAAATCCCCAATATTCATTGATGATTCTGTCGGAACGTCTGTCGCAGAACTAAGAGCAAAGGCACGTAGGCTGCAAATGGAACACGGTCTGGATCTTATTGTTGTTGATTATTTACAGTTAATGTCCACAGGTAATATGGCATATTCAGGCAATAGAGTTCAGGAAATATCCGAAATATCCCGCTCCCTAAAAAGCTTAGGACGTGAATTACACGTACCTGTAATCGCATTATCACAGTTATCACGTGCCGTAGAATTACGTAATCCAAAAATACCGCAACTGGCAGATTTACGTGACTCAGGGTCTATTGAACAAGATGCAGATATCGTATTGATGCTATATAGAAAGGATTATTATGAAGAAAATCTAACTGAAGAAGAAAAGGGAGTTACTGAAATATTTATACGAAAACATCGTAACGGACCTATCGGTAAAGCTGAACTTAGATTTGATAAAACTCAAATGCGATTCTTCGACATAGACCGCGCACATTCGTACTCTGAATAATTAAATTATGGAACATATTCCAAATCTCTTCTCTATTTTCGGATGGTCAACAGTAGCATTTTTGGTAACACTTGGTCTCACTCCTTTTTATCTGAAAATGGTAAAAAGATTCAAATTAGGACAGAAGATTAGAGAAACAGCTATGACCGGAGAAAAGTCATCTTATTTTAGTGAAATGCATGCTAAAAAAACCGGAACACCAACAATGGGTGGAGTTATAATGTGGGGTTCAGTGCTCATAGTAGTATTACTTTCGCGTTTATTAGCACTTGTTGGCTTACTGCCAGTATCATTATTACAAAGAGGACAAGTTTATCTGCCTTTATTTACACTTATTGCGGTTGGAATTCTGGGAGCAGTGGATGACTGGTTTAACATAAAACAAATTGGTAGTGTAAAAGGCATTAAGGCAAAACCTAAATTTCTATTATTAACACTTTTTGCGATACTGGGAGCATGGTGGTTTTACCATAAACTGGGCTTTTCAAGCATACACATTCCAAGACTTGGAGATTTTGAAATTGGACTATGGTATATACCGCTTTTTATGCTGGTTATACTTTCCACCGCAAATGCTGTAAACATTACTGACGGCCAAGACGGATTAGCAGGTGGTCTTTTGGTTCTTGCCTTCATGGTCTTTGGGGTAATTGCATATGCAAAAGGTCTAATTATCCTGGCAATATTCTGCGGTGTTCTTATAGGTACTCTTTTAGCTTTCTTATGGAACAACGTTCCCCCCGCCCTGTATTACATGGGTGATACGGGCTCTCTGGCATACGGAGCAACACTTGGTGTAATAGCAATGATGACCAATTCAGTAGTGGTATTATTATTAGTAGGAGGTGTATTTATTATTGAAACTCTATCAGTAATTATTCAACTTACTTCTAAAAAGCTTTTTAAGAAAAAGGTATTTTTAATAGCTCCTCTTCACCATCATTACGAAAAAAAAGGACTGAATGAAGCAAAAATAACTATGCGCTTTTGGATTATAGGCGGTTTATTCGGCGCAATCGGGCTGATTATTGGACTACTTGGAATGGGAAACGGGGTGTAAATTTCAGATTTCGGATTTCGGATTTCTGATTCGATGTAGCATTTGAGATACTTTATTTTAGATTTTCATTTGAGATTTTTTATTTATGACAAAAAATGGTAAATACTAAATCTTAAATAGGATTCTGAAATCTGAAATCATAAATCTGAAATATTCCGCTTATACCCTTGCTTTTTAGGCTTATTTTTGCTATAATAGATAGATAAGTAAGATTTTAAGTTAGAAGAATAAAGACTAATCTTAAATTTTGAATCTTAAATCTTGAATCTTGAATTAAAAAATATGGATATTTTGAAGCCAATGTATAGGGAATTTGGCAATAACAAGCCATTTATCTATCAAAATTCAACTGTCGCAGAGCCTAATGTTCAGGCTGAAAAAACGGAAGAACCACCAAAGCCTGGTATTCCTGAACATTTAAAGGAAAAAGAGAGAAAAAGCGTAGTTTTTGACGAAAAAACAAAAGAAGAAGCCAAAAAGATGTCTTTTTTCCAAAAGCTTAAAGCAACTCTATTTCCTCCAAAAAAGATCACAACCAAAAAACCCGACGAAACTAAAGTAAGGACTCAAAATCTTGCGTCTAAGGGGGAGAAAAAGGAAGAAAAACCTACTGTAGGTGAGGACAAAAAAGTTGATGCAAGAGATATAAAAGAGGCTGAAAAAATATACAAAGAAGGAATTTCAACCATTAAAGATCTTATGGCTCCTTCATCAATGGAGTTCATGTATGACAAAATGAAAATTAGCGGAGTGATAGCTAAAACATTTTTCGTTTACGCATATCCTCGATACATTGAAGTGAACTGGCTGTCTCCGGTAATTAATTTTGATATGAGCATGGATATCTCTATGTTTGTATATCCTGCAAGCAGTACAAAGATAATGAAGTTTTTAAAGAACAAAGTAGCTCAGATTCAATCTTCAATGCGTATTGAACAGGAAAAAGGAATGGTATCTGATCCGGCATTAGAAACTGCCCTGCAGGATGCTGAAGAATTACGCAGAAATATCCAACGTGGTGAAGAAAAGTTCTTTCAGTTTGGTCTGTATATTACAATTTACGCTGAAGACGAAGATAAGCTGAAGAAAAATCAAACAAAATTGGAAAGTGCGTTAGGTGGTAAATTAATTCTTACAAAAAGTACTGATTTACAAATGGAACACGGATTTAATTCATGCATACCTCTAGCAATGGATGAATTAGAGGTTACCAGAAATATGAATACCAATCCCCTTTCAACAACATTTCCATTCAGTTCAGCAGATCTTACATCAAGCGAAGGAATACTATACGGAATAAACAGACACAATGATGGATTGATAATTTTTGACCGCTTTAATCTTGAAAATGCCAATTCAGTTGTATTCGCTAAGTCTGGTGCTGGTAAATCATACGCTGTAAAACTTGAAATACTGCGCTCTTTGATGATGGGGACTGACGTGATTATTATTGACCCAGAAAATGAATATGAAGAATTAGCGAATACAGTAGATGGAACATATTTACGAGTATCACTTAACTCTGATCAACGTATTAATCCTTTTGATCTTCCAAGCCCTATCAGTGAAGAAGACGAGAAACCAGGAGACCTACTTAGAACAAATATAATTACACTTCATGGTTTAGTAAATTTAATGCTTGGTAAACTTAGCCCAGAAGAAGAGGGGCTTATGGATAAAGCATTAATAGATACATATGCACTTAAGGGAATTACGATGGAAACTGTGAATCCCGCAAGTGTTGAACCGCCAACAATGGAGGATTTGTACGACATATTAAACAATATGAAAGGGGCTGAAAATTTAGCTCAGCGTTTACAAAAATATACAATTGGAACATTTGCAGGACTTTTCAATATGCCGACTAATGTTAATTTAAAATCAGGTCTTCTTGTTTTCTGTATCAGAGATCTTGAAGATATGCTTCGACCGATTGCAATGTACATAATTCTGAATTTCATCTGGAATACAATTAGGTCTCAGTTAAAAAGACGCCTTCTGATTATTGATGAAGCGTGGTCTATGATGCAGTATGAAGATAGTGCACGTTTCCTATATGGACTTGTTAAAAGAGCTCGTAAGTATTACCTGGGTATCACAACTATTACGCAGGATGTGGAAGACTTTGTTGAATCAAATTACGGTAAACCAATTATTACAAACTCATCTATGCAGCTCTTACTCAAGCAATCACCAAGCGCAATGCCGAAATTAACTGAAATATTTAATCTTACCGAAGGAGAAAAATATCTTTTACTTAACGCAAATGTTGGACAAGGTTTATTCTTCGCAGGCCTTAAGCATGTTGCGATTCAGGTTATCGCCAGTTATAACGAAGATAAAATAATTACAACTAATCCAGAAGCAATACTTGCACAACAGACTGAAAAAGAAGAAGAATTTTCAAGTTCAGAAGAAGAAACAGCCCAAACAGAAGCTATTCCAGCAGTTCTACAACCAGAAGTACCTACAACACCTGAAGCTCCAGTTCCTGCCCCTGCTCAACCTGAGGCTCCTGCAACACCTGAAACACCTCCAGCCACTCCACCTCAGCCAGCAGAACCAGAGCAACCTACAATCTAAGACCTAAAATGGTATAATTGAATTGAATTTGAATTAGCTTTTTTCTAAAAAAACAATTTGAGGTTATTTATATCAATCAACGTTCCGCAAAACCTAAATCGATACTGCAAGCAATTGCAAGATCAGTTTCCAGATATAAAAAAAACAGATCAATTTCATATAACACTTCAGTTTTTAGGCGATGATATTGAATCGGCAGACACAGTCATTGATGCCTTGAAGTCCGTACAATTTAAACCTTTTGAGATTGAAATGGGAGACGCTATGCCCTTTGGAAACCAAGATAACCCAAGAGGAGTTTGGATTGAATGCAAAATTAACGATAGTCTGCAAAAATTATCAGATGACATTCAAAAAGCCATGAAATTACTTGGTTTTATATCGGATTTCCCCTTTAAACCGCATATCACACTTGGCAGATATAAAATTGCTCCGCAAAATAAACCAGAGATAGTAAAAGGCGAACCTAATAAATTTTCTGTCGAGACTTTTTATCTAATAAAAAGCACACTAACTACAATGGGGTCAAGCTATGAAGTAATTGGGCGTTTCTCTTAAGCAATATAATCCTGAACTTCCTTATAAAGATTCGCGTAACCCTTTTTATCAGGATGGATTGAGTCTCCCCAGTTATCACCAATGGCCTTATTGGTATCTATAATATCCATAGAAAATTCAGAAAAAACATATTCTTCATCAAGCCAACCATTAAGCATGTCGGTATACATGTTAATTCTTTCTTTCTTTTCATACCTCTTTTTTCCCGTCTTACGTTCTATAGGAATTTTTTTGATTTTTGGAACTTTGTAAATTACCAATTTAACTCCTTTCTCTTTAGCACGGTTAATAATCCTTTGATATGCCGATCTTACACGTTTATAAGTTTTTTGAGAATTGCCATATGAAAAGAAATCATTTAACCCGCCTGCTAATACCAACAATTTACAATTCGGGTTATTTAGAGCTTTATTGGCGACTGTTTCAACATCATTTCCTCCCCAAACTTTTTTTGCAACTTTGCCATATGCTACAAATGGTCTACTCCCCTTGGCGTATTTATTTTTCCTTATTCTACCTCTTGTAATACCACCCATATACGAATCACCAACATAGAAAATATTGCTAGGCTGAAATTTCTCTTTTGATTTCAACGGAGCAGGACCTGCCTCTTTTGACTTTTTCAGCTTCTGTTTTTTCTCCTCAAGCTTTTTAGCAATTTCTTTTACTTTTTTCTCATTTTCCTTTTTTTTCTCCTTTGATTTCGCTGGACTAACAGATTTTGATGACACCTTAGTGCCTCCCTTTTTCTCTTTTTTATCTCTTGCATCAACCTCAGGAGCATCATCTCTTAAAAGACCACAGATTAACATTGCAGCCCCAAATAAAGCTTCATAGCCCTCTCTTTCATCAGAATGTAAAAGCGCATTATAGTCTGTAAGGGTAAGGGCGCATTGTTGTTGAAATCTTGTTGAAACATCATGCAAAGCCTCAGAAGTTTGAGGTTTTTTCGGAGCTTCAGTACCCACTTCAAATTTATCGCCAATTTGTGCTTTGCTTTTTTCAGACATTTAAAAAAAAATATAATCTATCCTTATATTTTAGCATAAAATGAGGTTTTTTACCATAGCAATTAAGCCTGCCCGCCGTAGTTAATTAACGAAGGCGGGCCAAAAAAGCAAGATTTAAGACATCTCCATTTAATAAAATCACCAATTATCAATTCCTAATGATCATCATATTCTATATCTTCATCAAATTCGACATCGATGAGTTCACATTTACATTCACATTTAGGAAAAAAGCAATTGGTGCAGGGCGCGCATTTATTTCCGCAGTCACATCCACTCATAGTAAATTGATGTTAAGCGATAAAAGCACTTATATTATACCATTTTATTTAAAAAAGTTGTCTATTTTTTATCAGTTGGAAATATTCCGGATAATATCTTTTTTCTGGTAACTGAACGTGGCCTATTTGGATTGGGTATTGTGTATGATTTTGTATCAACACAAATTACTACTTCTTCCTCGCCTGCCTCACCTAGTATCTCAAAACCATCTCCATTAACAAGTAATTTATTAATATGTCTGTTTAGCCTCTCTAGTCCAACATCATCTTCGGAATCATAAGGAATCCCATCAGTACCTTTGATTCCATATTCTCTGGTAATATGAATAATTTTTCCGTTTGAAAGTTTAATTTGATGCCTTATTTCAGCTCCTCTATTTCCATTGCACGATAAATGAGCAAGTAACTGTAGTCTTACTTTATTTATACTATTAACATTTATATTTCCACTGCCAGACTCCGACGGCGCCGAAGGCGGTCGACTTGGAGTTTCACTTCCATCAGACATAATAATTTGTTAAATCGCGTATATCATGATACTTATCATAAAAATTGTCAAGTGTTTTAAGGATTATCAATGATATACTTTATTAAGAAATCCAACCTGGAAAAAATTATGAATAAAAAAATACGAAGAATGCTGGATATACTCCTTCTACTGATAATAATTACATGGATTGTATTTTTGTATATAGAAGGACCTGAACAAGTAATAGAAACTATTGGAGTACACAACGGATATCTAATTGTATTTTTTGCGTCCCTTGTAGGAGGAATAGCTACGGTATCTATTATTACTGTGTATCCAACAATAATTGCA
>JAUXDO010000123.1 GCA_030618315.1 Candidatus Peregrinibacteria bacterium
AAAGAGTTAATTACATAATTCTCTTTGTAACGAGGTTAAGAGAAATTTTTCCTGTCACAGCATCTGAGCCAAAAAACCGGAAACCAGGGAGGATTGCGGCAAACCGCAGGTGGAAAGAGTGATGCAATTAGCTCTGAAGTCAGCAGTTCTCATTTTGAAAAAACTGACAATTTTCTTTAGTCCCGAGTTTTTTTAATTTATTTTTTTTTCAAGATTGCTTGACATGCTCCTTTCTTTGGTGGATAATAGTTGTATGAAGTTTTTTGGAGGAAAAGGCAAGACATTCCATCAGCTAATAAACCTCATGCCTCCACATGAAGTTTACATTGAGACCCATTTAGGAGGAGGTTCCATTATTCGCAATAAGCGACTTGCTAAGCGTAATATTGGTATTGAGATTGATCCAAAAGTGTTCCAGATATGGCCAGAGGAGGAGAAAGGGCCGGAATTAGAATTGATTCAGGCAGATGCTGTTGAATTTTTGAAAAGATACCGATTCACAGGTAGTGAGATGGTTTATTGTGATCCTCCTTATCTTCGAGATACCAGAAGAAATAGCAAGCGAAAATATTATCGTTATGAATATACCGTAGAGCAACATCTGGAGCTATTGGAAGTCATAAAAACTATTCAATGCATGGTCATGATATCCGGTTATGAGTCAGATTTGTATAAAGAAATATTAAAGGGTTGGAATGTTCATACTTTTCAGTCAACCGTCCGTGGTGGCGTAAACACCGAATGGGTTTGGATGAACTATCCGGATCCTTGCGAATTACATGACTATAGTTTTTTGGGGAATAATTTTCGTGAGCGTGCGAAGTTAAAAAACAGAAAAGAGAACTGGGTTTCAAGGCTTAAAGCCATGCCGGTTCTGGAGCGTCAGGCTCTATTATGTGCGATGCAGTCAGTAAATGGGGTTATTGACGAGAGAGATTTTGTATTCAAAGTATAAGAAATTATGAGCAAATCTAAGTTAAAACACGCTGCAAATGATAGTTTATCTCGATCCCTTGGAAATCAAAAAGAGAAAAATGAGCAGCGAGCCCGGCAACGTTTTAACTTTAATAATCTGATCAGACAATTTCATCAAACAATTGACACTTTCCCCGATTTCCGTAAGGGCAAAAATATAAGCAAAAGTTTTAAAGATGCGGCTTTGGCAGCATTTTCAGTATTTTTCACACAAAGTCCTTCTTTTCTTGCATATCAAAAGATTATGCAGGAATCCAGGGGTGAAAACAATGCCACCAATCTTTTCGGTGTAGAAGAAATACTTAGCGACAATCATATCCGTAATTTATTGGATGGTGTGTCCCCTCATTATGTCAACCCGATGTTTCATTACATTTTTGATGGTTTAAATGAAAATGGTTATCTGGAAATGTTTCGCTCCTTTAATAATAATTTACTAATGCCTTTTGATGGCACTGAATATCATTCATCGGATGCCATTAAATGCGATGATTGTAGGAGGGTTGAACATAAGGAAGGAGTGATTACATATAGCCATAGCGCATTAACTCCGGTTTTGGTTAAACCTGGGCTTAATAAGGTTATTTCTTTGCCCCCGGAACATATTACACCGCAGGATGGTCATGACAAACAAGATTGTGAAAATGCTGCCTTTAAAAGATGGATAGGAAAACATGGGGCAAGATATAAAGGTTTGGGAATTACATGCACGGGTGATGATTTATATTCTAAGAACCCGATATGTGAGATGTTGACAAAGGATGGTTTTGATTTTATATTTGTGTGCAAAGATACATCTCACAAGACTCTTTACGAATATTTGAATTTTCTTAAAGAAGATATTAAAGAGGTAACAATCAGGCGGTGGTCAGGTAAAAAATGGATGTTAGAAACTTATCGGTTTTATAATGGAGTTCCATTAAGAGATGGGGAAGAGGCTTTAGAAGTAAATTGGTTTGAGCTTGTTATCAAAGCAGAGGACAGCAACAAGGTGAGTTATAGAAATACCTGGGTTACTAACTTCGAAATAACCAGGGAAAACGTAAAGAATATTGTCGCAGATGCCCGTGCCCATTGGAAAATCGAGAATGGTAGCAATAACACTCTCAAAACAAAAGGCTACCATCTGGAACATAATTTTGGTCATGGCAAAAAATATTTATCCAATTTGTTGATGACTTTGAATTTACTCGCATTTTTATTTCATACAGTGCTGGATTTATTCGATGAAAACTATAAAGTGTTACGTGAAAAACTTGCAACAAGAAAGACTTTTTTTCAAGATATCCGAGCTCTTACCACATATTTTTGTTTTGATGATTGGGATTATATGCTGAGTTTCATGATACAAGGATTGAAAAAAAGACATAAAGTACCACTTCTTGATACAAGCTAACTCAGAATCGCCGAGTATGAAAGGTAATAGATGAAAAATTTAACTAAAAATGAGCGCACCATGTACCGAAGTACAACAAAAATAGATTGGATTATTATACCATTGGTATATTCAAACAGAATACCCAAAATGACGCAGTTAATCCGGGGTTTAATTACAAATAAAATTAAAATGACAAAAATGAGAATGTTTGATTTTAATAATTAACAAAAAATAGTAAAAATGGCAATTTGAAACTTTTAAAATGAGAATTGCTGATTTTTCAATCAATCATTTGCATAAACCTGCTTTTTCACTTAGAA
>JAUXDO010000088.1 GCA_030618315.1 Candidatus Peregrinibacteria bacterium
TATAGAACTGATGGTGGTAAAGTAGGTAGAAAAGTGGGGTCAAGTGAAACTAATGCAGATTTTTTGAAAAAACATAAGATTCCTGCAATTAAAGGTGTTGATACACGAGCTTTGACCCAAAAGCTTCGAGAGCATGGTGTAATGCTTGGTAAAATTACTGATGAGAAAACATCGTTTAGTAAATCTATGGTATTTAGTGATCCAAATGTAAATAATTTAGTTGCGGAGGCATCTCCTAAGAAGAAGATTGTGCTAAAGCCAATAGGTAAAGCTAAAGGAACTGTTGTTTTATATGACTGTGGAATTAAGCATAATATTATTAGAGCTTTTTTAAAAAAAGGTATAAGAATTATTAGATTGCCGTGGAACTATGACCTGAAATCGGTTAAAGAAAAATATGATGGAGTGTTTGTTAGCAATGGACCCGGTGATCCTGAAACAGTTGATAAAACTATTGAAAATGTAAAATGGGCGATGAAGGAGAATAAAAAGATTTTTGGTATTTGTTTGGGGTGTCAGATTATGGGATTAGCCGCTGGTGCAAAGACATACAAGCTAAAATACGGACACAGGAGCGCTAATCAGCCCTGTACTGACCAGAAAGATGGTAGATGCTATATCACATCTCAAAACCACGGATATGCGATTGACGCGAAGACACTGCCAAAAGGATGGAAGGTGTGGTTTAAGAATGCTAATGATGGGACAGTGGAAGGAATAAAGCACTCAACCAAACCTTGGTTCTCTGTTCAATTTCATCCGGAAGCAAGCCCCGGCCCAGAAGATGCTGCATATTTATTTGATTACTTCATAGATAAAATCGCAAAATAAAAAATGAAAAATCCACCCTCCCCAGAAAAAAAATATGAGACATCAGATGCTGTGAATGAAACACATGGTGCTTTAGAAAATATTCGATTGGCCGTTAGGCTGTTGCCATCAAATTCGGCACCATATTTAGAATTGGATTCAGATGAATGTATAAAATTGGCGAATTACTATATAAGCCAAGGATTTGTTGTTAGGGCAATGTGTATGCTTTCAGAAGCAATCTTAAAGAATCCTGAGAATATTGAAATAAAATGGAAATATGCCCTGCTTAATGAAAAAAATTATCCGCAAAATGCTATTAATATGTGTAATGAAATTTTAAAAATAGACCCTAGTCATATTGGGGCAATAGAATTAAAAAATGAGCTGGAACTGGCTCTTAATGTTTAAAAAAACAATGAGCTTTGTGATGTTTTTGTTACATAGCGGTTAGCGGGTAGCGATTAGCGAATAGCTTTTTGCTAACCGCTAACTACTAATCGCTAACCGCTACTTCAGGTTTTGCATTAATAGAAATAAAGTAATTATATTTTTTATAAAGTTAGATAAATAATGAGAAACTCGCCCTCCGTTAAAGCCTTGCAAGAGTCTAGAACAGTACATAAAGCTCCACTGCATTTAGTTGATGAATCAAGAACAAGATTTGATAATTTATTGGTAATATTAGACGAATTCGATCGGTTATCTGAAAAGTATGAAGATAGCCCTTCTTTTGATGGATTGTATAAAATGGCTGAGGCTATTTTACCAATTTCACCACATACTGCAGTAGGGTACTGCAATAATATCTTAGAAAAATATCCATTTCATAATGGGGCCAATAAAATAGTAGAAGAATTCACACATCAAAAACCGCCTTCAATGTAAAATCGAAATAGGGTATTTTAGTGATAACAAATAATAAAAAAATGTCTGAAATCAGAAAAATTCTTATCACGGGTTCTTCGGGTTATTGTGGCAGTTTTCTGGCGTCGTATTTTGCCAAAAAAGGTATACCTATTGTCAGTTTTGATGTTACATCTCATAAAATAGCGGATGATGTTTCTAATATTAAGTTTTATAAATTGGATGTAAGAAACAGGGAGATGTTTAAGCAAATTATGAATAAAGAACAGCCTAGCCACGTTATTCATCTGGCCTATTTTATGAATCCCCAGCATGATAAGAAGCTGGAATATGAAGTTGACGTTGGAGGATCAAAAAATATATTTGAAGTTTCCAATGAAACTGACTCAGTTAAACAATTTATTTTGATGAGTTCAGCCAGTGCGTATGGTGGCTTTGAAGATAATCCGGAATTTATATTGGAAGAACAGGAGCTTAGGCCAAGAGATTATACATACGGCATTTATAAGAAAGAAATTGAGAGGTATTATCATGTGTTTGACAAAAGAGATGATATGAAGATGGTGATTTTCAGAATGTGTACTGCTGTTGGCCCAAGTTATTATAAAAAAGGAGGAGTTGTGAGCAGTGTGTATAATGCGCCATTTTTATTGGATATTAAGCCTGGGGATGGAAGAGTGCAATTTATTCATGAAGATGATGTAACTGCATTATTTGATCTAGTGATGAATGATGAAGAAGTGGAGGATACATTTAATCTCGCACCGGACAGCTATTCAACACCAAAAGAACTTGGGGAGCCTTTTAATAAAAAGATCCTACCAATGCCATTATGGCTTATCAGAGGTGCTTTCTGGCTACTTTGGCACCTGCATATAGCATCACTAACGCCCGCCATGGCGCGTTTAATGGCTTTTGGGATAATAGTGTCACCAAAGAAACTTATGAGCCATTACAACTACAAATTTAAGTACACTACTGCCGAAGCCTTTATGGATGCGGTAAATAAAAGAAAAGAAAAAGGACTTTTGTAATAAAAAGGATTGACTGTTGATAATTGATTCGCTATATTTATTTCGTTAAATCCCCTTTCCATTATTCGACTTTTTGTCTAAAATGAAGTGGACAGGGTGTACAAAAACAAATATTACATAACCAATGCTCGCCAATATGTCCAAATTATACGTAGATAGAGAGGAGGCTAGTAAAATACTAAAGGTTTCAACTAGAACGGTAGATAGATATGTCAGAAAATATCGCTTTAAGACAAGAAAAGACGGTCGCCGTGTTCTTGTTAAACGTGATGATGTAGATAAAATTATTCAAGACCATATTGGTCATTTTGTGGACGTAAAGTCGACAGATTTAAAAATTAAGTTAGACAGACAAAGTGTCGATGATGATGTGTCTAATGTGTCTAATATTGATGTTAAAAACATTAAAGTTGAGTCAGTTAAATCCAGTGACTCTGATAATGAAAATAGAGTATATAAAGGCCTTTATGTTGATACAAAGAATGAGTTAAAAGAAAAACAAGAGAGATTGGAGGCGGCTACTTACCGTGTGGGACAACTTGAAGCTCAGGTTAAGAATATGGTTCCGTTACTCGATTACAATCGAAAGGAGAAGGAACTTAAGGAAACTCAATTGGCTGTAGAGCATAAAATTAAGGAGGGTGAAATCACCGTTCAAAAGATGGAAAACAAACTTAAGGCTGAGCGTATAGCCAAATGGATTTACTTATCACTTGTCGGACTTTTATTGGTTGCTGAGCCGATTCTTTTCTTATTATGGGCGTTTGCTTAATTTAAGTTGTAAGATTTATGTTGTATGATTTAAGAGATTGATGTTGTACGTTTTTTGATTTAGGATTAACTTACAACATTCAACTTACAACGTACAACCTAAATTATGATAATTACAAATTTCAAAACATACGAAACTGCCACAAGTGATAAAGCATTTTCACTCGCAAAGATTCACGAAGAAGTTGCCAAAGAAACAGGTGCGGATATTCGTGTTGCAGTACAAGCGGTAGATTTGGCTAGAATAAGCCATGAAGTCGATATTCCAGTAATGGCACAACACATCGATCCTGTTACTCATGGAAGTGCCACAGGGCATATTTTGCCTGAGAGCGTTCAATTAGCTGGCGGGAAGGGCGTAATACTAAATCACTCCGAAAGACGTCTTAAACGCGAAATTTTAGAAGCAAGTATCAAAAGAGCTAAGGAAGTTGGCTTAGTCACTGTCATTTGTGCCGAAAGCCCGGAAGAAGGAGCTAGTTTTTTGGAGTTTGATCCGGATTTTATTGCTGTCGAGCCACCAGAATTAATTGGAGGTGATATTTCTGTCTCAACTTCTCAGCCGGAAATTATTGAACATTCAGCAAAGTTAATCGGTTCTGAAAAATTATTAATCGGTGCAGGAATAAAAAATGGTGAAGATGTTCGCATCGCAAAAAAACTTGGAGCTCAGGGGGTGCTACTTGCAAGCGGAGTAACTAAAGCTGAAAATCCAAAAGCTGTTTTAATGGATTTAGCTAGCGGGCTCTAGTTTCGTCAAAAGACTGATCTAGCTCCGAAAGAGCCATGTGAATTAAAAATTCATGATCAATTTCTTTACAATTATTCTCAATCTGAAGTGCCATATGCTGTCTTAATGTGCTAAGACATAAGTTAAGAGCTTCCATATTTTCAGTCTTGTTTTCAACTGTATCTTTTAGTGTAACAAAATGTACCTGACCCATTATATCCTTCATCAGACCTCTTAATCCTTTTATCAATTCATCAACAGCACTTCTAAATACGGACTCAAATGAGCAATGTATTCTATTATCGGTATGTAAAATTTGTCTTGGTGACATTGTAGAATGTGTAAAAAATTAATTATCTCTTCTACTAATCGGTATTTCAAGCTGAGTATTTGTTTCATCCCTAGTGTCTGAATCAGGCTCAATATTTATATTTATAATTGAGGATTTTGGTATTTGTATGCCATTTAATGCATTTATAATTATGTCTGGATAATCCTCACTCGGCACTTCTTCAAATCTTCGCTCCATCCAATCACGAAGCTTATCTTCTAAGGGTGGTAATAGCCTATTTAGGGCAGAAGCATTAGCATTTGGATCTTTTACTTTGGATGCGGCATCTATTAGCATATCTGAAATGTCATTTAAAAAACGATATATATGATGTCTCACCTCAATTACAATATTTTCATATAAAGGATTTTCAAATGTTGCTAGATTGTCAGGATGAACAACATTTAC